>NZ_JBJJLN010000005.1:0-150166 GCF_046230725.1 Pseudomonas sp. KCJK9000
CAGACATGTTCTCACCATTTCCGCCAGTACATAGCCGCGTATGTCGTATCGCTCATCCATGGCGCAAAGGATGGTTCGATAGCATAAGTGATAGTTCGGTTTCTGGCCGGTCTGTAGGTAGGCGTCGTTACTCATCCTTGGCTCCCGGCCTGCCAGGAGGCCAGAAATTGCAGCACCTGCTCAGCTTGGCCCTGACTGACCAGTTGTTCCGCAGTTCGCCCTTCGAAAGTTAACAATTGATCTTGGCGGAACCAGCCAATGGCTTGCTCGACAGTAACTCCGGTCTCAGTCACCGTCAGAACCACCCGTAGGACATCTGTTATGAAGCGTAGCGCTGCTTCGGAGTCAGGCATGGTTGCACCATCTGACTGGCTTTGGCGATAAGTAGTGAGGTAAACGTCAAACTCAGCTGGGTTGAGGCCAAAGACCCTGGCGTAACGCTCCCCTGGAGAGGTTGTCCCTTTCGTGTTGCATAGGTAATCAGCCAGTTCTGCAGCCGACAGCGCGGTTAACTGAAATGCCTCTTGGTTCATGACTTGTTCCCCTCGCGACCTTTCGTTAACAGCATGCCCCCAAATCAACAGTAAGCAAAGCCATAGCTTTGTGGTTTTTATGGTCGACGTGGCAAGGGCGGTCGTTCAGCGGAATCGTATGTACGTCACGGATGTGGAGCTTTCAAGCAACGGTTTGGAATCCCCCAATGACACAGTAGACACAGAAAGGGCCAGGTTGAACGACTAAGGCCGCGTGATGGCGGTGGGCGGCCTGGAACTAATGTTTAGGGAATGTGCGGCAGGGTCGATTTGGGGGATTGACTTACCGCTTTTTGGTCTTTTCAGTTCTGATCACTCGAAGACGGCGACGAAGAGGTCTTTTCAGCGTTCGCCGAAAAGAGTACAAATGTGCTCCATGGACAATCTCACCCCAAAACGCCGTGCAATCCTCGAATACATCCGCGAGCGCATTGCCGACCACAGTCAACCACCAAGCCTGGCCGATATCGCCAGCCGCTTCGGTTTCGCTTCGCGCAGCGTGGCCCGCAAGCACATCACTGCGCTGTGCCAGGCCGGCTACATCGATGTCACGCCCAACCAGGCACGGGGCATTCGCCTGGCTGAGCCGCTTCGCCGGCCTGAACTCCTTGAGCTTCCAGTACTGGGTCAGGTGGCCGCTGGTGCGCCCATCGGCCCGGACCTGGGCATCCATGAGCAATTGCTTCTCGACCCCAGCCTGTTTCGTCGCACCCCAGACTACCTGCTCAAGGTGCGCGGCGATTCGATGATCGGCGATGGCATTTTCGATGGCGATTTGGTCGGCATCCTTCAGCAGAGCGAAGCACGTGATGGCCAGATCGTGGTCGCCCGCCTGGACGGCGAGGTCACCATCAAGCGGCTGCAGCGCCAACCCGGTGGTTATCGGCTGTTACCGCGCAACCCGGCGTACGCGCCGATCGAAGTAGGCCCAGAGCGCGAATTCTTCATCGAAGGCGTGTTCTGTGGCCTGTTGAGGCGCGACTGATGGGCGCGGTGGTCGATCTTGATCGGCTGCTCGATCAACGCCAGATCTGGCGGGGGCGCCAGGGCCAGGTACGCCCGGCAGGGCTGCAGCCTACCGGGCACGCAGCGCTCGACCAGCACTTGCCAGATGGCGGCTGGCCTGCGGCGGCCCTCAGTGAGCTGCTGCTGGCCAGCCCAGGGTGTGGCGAGTTGCAGCTGCTTTGGCCATCGCTGGCCCGTCTGACCGCACAAGGCGGCCGAGTAGTGCTGATAGCTCCGCCATTCATCCCCTATGCCCCCGCTTGGCAGGCCGCAGGTGTGGACCTGCGCTGGTTGATCCAGGTCCAAGCCCCCCAGGCCGATGTGCTTTGGGCAGCTGAACAATGCTTGCGCTCGGCCAGCTGCGCCGCTGTGCTGTGCTGGCCGGAGCGTGCCGATGACCGTGCCTTGCGGCGTTTGCAGGTGGCCGCCGAAACCGGGCAGGCGCTGGCCTTCGCCTGTCGCCCACAACAGGCCGCGAACAACCCGTCACCGGCGGCGCTGCGTATAGCCGTGGATACGCGGCCGGCGCAATGGCGCGTACTCAAGTGCCGTGGCGGTATGCCGCCGGCCCTGCCAATCGCCTGTCCTGGGCGAGGCTGATGTTGCATGCTCTGGGCCTGTATCCTCTTGCCCCAGCTGGCGCTGGACTCGATCCTGCGCGAGCGTGACGATCCCGATAGCCCACTGGTGCTAATCGGCGGCCCTGCCCAGCGTCGCGTGTTGCAAGCTGTGAACCCAGCAGCGGCGGCGCTTGGCTTGCGCGCGGGGCTGACACTGACGGCAGCACGGGCCTTGGCTGATGGTTTTCACTGCGTCGAGGCCGACCCGGCGCGTATCGATCAGCTGCAACAGTTGCTGGCAGCCTGGGCTTACCGGTTCAGTGCCCAGGTCAGTCTTCACTATCCGCGCGCCTTGTTGCTTGAGGTCGGCTCCAGCCTGCAGTTGTTCGGCCCCTGGCCTGAATTCCAGGCCCGCCTGCGTGAAGAGCTCGCTGAATTGGGTTTGCGCCAGCGCATCGTCCTGGCGACCAACCCGGTCGCCGCACGCATGCTCGCCAACGGCCATGACGGCCTGGCCCTGACCTGCGCTGAGCAGACCCGAACGGCGCTTGCGCGAATGCCTGTCGAGCGGGTCGGGTTACCAGCAGACGCTGCCCAAGCCTTTGTTCGCATGGGCCTGCGCCAGTTGGGGCAGGTTCTGGAATTGCCCCGTGATGCGTTGGCCCGGCGTTTTTCTTCCCAGGTCCAGCTGCATCTTGACCAACTGCTTGGCCTGCGTACCTTCGGGCTGGATTTCTACCAGCCACCAGATCGCTTCGAGTCACGTCTTGAGCTCAACTTCGATGTCGAATCGCACCAGGCCTTGCTGTTCCCGTTGCGGCGCATGTTGAATGACCTGGGGGTTTTTCTTGCTGGGCGCGATTGCGGTGTCCAGCGGTTCTATCTGTATCTGGAGCATGCCCAAGGCGCGGATACACAACTGCACGTGGGCTTGCTGGCCGCAGAGCGTGACCCTGCCATGCTCTTGGAACTGGCGCGCGGTCGTTTGGAAGCGCTGCGCATTCGCGCACCTGTACGCAACCTGCGCCTGGTCGCAGATGATCTGCCGGCCTTCGTGCCCCAGCACCAGGCGCTGTTCGACCCACGAGCCCAGCAGGCCCAGCCTTGGGAGCAACTGCGCGAACGCTTGCGTGCGCGGTTAGGGGACGACGCCGTCAAGGGGTTGCGTGCAGGGGCCGACCATCGCCCCGAATGTGCCTGGCAGCTGGCCGAACAGGGTGCTCAGGGAGGCCTGCCAGCCTTGCCCGGAAGCCGCCCCGGCTGGTTACTGCCCATACCCCAGGCGTTGGATGCGACACAGCACACCGTGCTCGGGCAAGCAGAGCGCATCGAGTCGGGCTGGTGGGATGGTGGTGATGTACGCCGCGACTATTACCGCATCGAAACCCGTGATGGCCTGCGTGGTTGGGCCTATCAAGACCTCGTTCAACCTGGCCCGCTGTGGCTGCAGGGCTGGTTCGCATGAACACGTGCGGTTACGCTGAGCTGCATTGCCTGTCCAATTTCAGCTTTCAGCGCGGGGCATCCAGTGCCGAGGAGTTATTCGTCCGCGCCCGCGAACAAGGCTACCAAGCCCTGGCGATCACTGACGAATGCACCTTGGCAGGTATCGTGCGTGCCTGGCAGGCTGCCAAGGCGCAGCAGCTGCGCTTGATCGTCGGTAGCGAAATGCGTTTGCAGGACGGCCCCAAACTGGTTTTGCTGGTGCAGGACCTGGCCGGCTATCAAAACCTCTGCGCCCTGATCACGCGCGCTCGGCGCCGGGCCGAGAAGGGTGATTATCAAGTGTTCGCCGATGACCTTCGGCAACATCACACAGGCTTGCTGGCGCTGTGGGTAGCCGACGATCCTGATGACCAGGCGACTGGCCAATGGCTACACGAGCTGTTTGCCGAGCGCCTGTGGCTGGCCGTTCACCTGCATCGCGCCAGTGATGACGAACTGCGCCTGGCCCGTTTGCGAGTTCTGGCAGCGCAGCTTGGCATTCGGGCGGTGGCCTGCGGTGACGTGCATATGCATGTGCGCGGCCGGCGTGCGCTTCAAGATTGCATGACCGCCATCGGCCAGCACTGCACGGTGGCCGAGGCGGGCCGCCATCTGTTCGCCAATGGTGAGCGCCACCTGCGGCCAATAGCGCAACTGGCAGCGCTTTACCCAGCCGATTTGCTGGCCGAGACCCTGCTCATTGCCGAGCGTTGCCAGTTCGACCTGGCGCAATTGCGCTATCAGTACCCGCGCGAACTGGTACCCGAGGGGCACACACCTGCCAGTTGGCTGCGCCAGCTGTGCGAGCGTGGCTTGCCACAGCGTTGGCCAACCGGGCCAAGCAGCAAGGTACGGGCGGTGCTGGACAAAGAGTTGGCGCTGATCCAGGAACTGGGCTACGAGAGCTATTTTCTCACCGTGCACGACATCGTCGCCTTTGCCCGCAGCCAGCACATCCTATGCCAAGGCCGGGGCTCTGCGGCCAATTCGGTGGTGTGTTTCGTGCTGGGCATCACTGAGCTGGACCCGATGGAGCATCGCTTGCTGTTCGAGCGCTTCCTGTCACGCGAGCGCAATGAACCGCCCGATATCGACGTGGACTTCGAGCACGACCGGCGCGAAGAGGTGATCCAATATGTGTTTCGCCGCTATGGCCGCCATCGCGCTGCACTCACCGCAGTGGTCAACACCTACCACGCAGCCGGTGCCGTGCGCGATGTCGCCAGGGTGTTGGGCCTGCCGGCCGATCAGGTCGATGCCTTGGCCAAATGCTGCGGTCGCTGGAGCGACCGTATTCCTGACTCGCAGCGTCTGGCCGAGGCCGGTTTCGAACCGGGCAGCCCTTCGCTGCGGCGCATTCTGGTTCTGGCCGGTGAGCTGATCGGTTTCCCTCGTCATTTGTCTCAGCACCCCGGGGGGTTCGTCATCTCCGAGCAGCCGCTGGACCACTTGGTGCCGGTAGAAAACGCCGCCATGGCCGAGCGTACGGTGATCCAGTGGGATAAAGACGACCTGGACATGGTCGGCCTGCTGAAGGTCGATGTGTTGGCCCTGGGCATGCTTAGCGCTTTGCGCCGCTGCTTTGACCTGGTGCAACGCCATCGTGGTCGGCAACTGACCCTGGCGACGATCCCCAGCGAAGACCCCGCAACCTACGCGATGATCAGCCGTGCCGAAACCATGGGTGTGTTCCAGATCGAATCACGGGCACAGATGGCCATGTTGCCCAGGCTCAAACCCAGCACGTTCTATGACCTGGTGATCGAAGTCGCCATCGTGCGCCCCGGGCCGATCCAGGGTGATATGGTTCACCCTTACTTGCGCCGGCGTTTGAAGCAGGAGCCGGTGACATACCCCTCGCAGAAGCTCAAGGAAGTATTCGCCCGTACACTCGGCGTGCCGCTGTTTCAGGAGCAGGTCATGGAGCTGGCCATGGTCGCCGCCGACTATACCCCGGGTGAGGCCGACCAGCTGCGCCGCAGCATGGCCGCCTGGAAGCGCCATGGTGGGCTGGAGCCCCACCGTCAGCGGCTGGTCGAAGGCATGCTGCGCAACGGTTACGACGTGGCATTCGCCGAACGTATATTCGAGCAGATCAAGGGGTTTGGCAGCTACGGTTTCCCCGAGTCTCACGCCGCCAGCTTTGCCTTGTTGTGCTACGCCAGCAGTTGGCTCAAATGCCATGAACCGGCGATCTTCACCTGCGCACTGATCAACAGCTGGCCCATGGGCTTCTACAGCCCGGACCAGTTGCTGCAGGAGGCTCGGCGGCAGGGTATCGAGGTGCGTCCAGTGGATGTGTTCCATAGCCAATGGGACTGCACCCTGGAGCCTGATGGCCAAGGCATCTTGGCCCTGCGCCTGGGCCTGCGCCAGGTGCGTGGCTTCAATGAAGTGGATGCTCGCCGCTTGGAGCAGGCGAGGGCGCAGCGCCCCTGGCGTGATATCGAAGACCTGTGCCTGCGTGCAGGGCTGGACAGCCGTGCACGTGCCCGGCTTGCCGATGCCGGGGCTCTGCGTGCACTGGCGCGGGACCGGCACCAGGCGCGCTGGCAAGTCGCGGCAGTGCAGCCACAGTTGCCGCTGTTCGCCGAGGTTCAGGCGTTGCCGGAGGCCGAGGTGATGTTGCCAGCGCCTACTGTGGGTGAAGACCTGGTTGCCGACTACGACACCGTGGGCACAACCCTTGGCCCGCACCCGCTCAGGCTATTGCGTCCACGCTTGCGGGCGCTGGGCTGCCGCAGCTCTGCTGAACTCGCCGGGCTGGAACATGGCGATGCGATAGCCGTCACCGGCCTGGTTGTAGGGCGCCAACGGCCCCAGACTGCCAGTGGTGTGACCTTCGTGACACTCGAAGATGAGTTCGGCATGGTCAATGTGGTGGTGTGGCGGGACCTGGCCGAACGGCAGCGGCGGGCGTTGGTGGGGGCCCAGTTGCTTAAGGTCAGCGGGCGCCTCGAGCAGGAAAATGGCGTGCGCCATCTGATTGCCCGGCGCCTTGAAGACATCAGCCCTTTGCTAAAAGGGCTGGATGTGAAAAGCCGAGATTTTCACTGACTTCCCGAGCCTGTCAAACCATCGCCAAATGTTGCTTGCGCTGCGGCGCAGGGAATGCCCGGTCGATTGCCCGCAAGTCCTCTTGGGTGAGGGTCAACGCCCCGGCAGCCGCATTCAACCGCACATGCTCCGCTGACACCGCTTTAGGGATGCCAATCACATCATGTTTGCGGGTAACCCAGGCCAGGCTGACCTGGGCAGGGGTCGCGCCGTGGCGCTCACCGATTTCTCTCAACACTGGATGATCGAGCAACTGCCCAGCTTGTGCCAGCGGGCAGTAGGCCATGGTCGGCAAGCCTCGCTGGCGGCTCCACGGCAACAAGTCGAACTCGATGCCACGCTGCGCAGGGTTGTACAGCACTTGATTGGTCGCGCATCGAGGGTCGTGCAGCTCGCGCAGGTCGTCCACATCGAAGTTCGATACGCCCCAATGGCCGATTTTTCCCTGTTCGCGCAAGCGCTCGAAGGCCTCAACCGTCTCTTGCAGGGGATACTGACCACGCCAATGCAGCAGGTACAGGTCGATCATTTCGGTGCCCAGGCGCTTGAGGCTTCGCTCACAGGCCTGAGCAACGCCTTGGCGGCTGGCATTATGCGGGTACACCTTACTGACGAGAAACACCTTGTCGCGGCGCCCGGCAATGGCTTGGCCGACCACGGCTTCGGCACCGCCTTCGGCATACATCTCGGCACTGTCGATCAGGGTCATGCCCTGTTCGATCCCTTGTTGCAGGGCCGCCACTTCAGCGGCCTTGCGAGCAGGATCCTCGCCCATGTACCAGGTGCCCTGGCCAATGGCCGGCACCTTGCAACCTGCCAGTTCTACGTAACGCATGTCACCTCCGGAGTGTGGGTGTGGGAAAGCACCACTTCGAGCAGCGCTTGGGCTGCCGTTGACAGTTTGTGGTCGGCCAGCGCGATCACGCCAATTCGCCGCTCAACGGCAGGCTCTATCAAGGTCACGCATCGCGCACCGAGTTCCTGCATCTGGTTGATACATAGCGCCGGCACTGCGCTGACGCCAAGGCCGCTGGCGACCATGCGGCCAATGGTGGACAACTGATGGCTTTCGAACGCCACCGCCAGCCTGCCATGCTGGACAGCGATGTTCTGTTCAAGCAACAGCCGCACCGCCGATGGCCGTTGCAGGGCAATGAAGTCCTGGGCCAGCAGCTGTGCCCAAGTCACCTGGGTGTGCAGCGCCAGCGGTGAATCGGCCGGCACCACGGCAACGAAACGGTCAAGGTACAGCGGGTGAAAGTGCAGGCCATCGGTGTTTTCCGGCTCGAAACCGATGCCCAGTTCGACGCGGCGGTGGCGCACCAGTTCCAGCACTTGTTCGTTGATCACGTCATGCACCGTAACGTTGACCTTGGGGTAGCGCTGGCGGAACACTTTAAGCGAATGCGGCAGCAGGTTGCCGGCAAAGGCGGGCATGGCAGCCACCGAGACGCGGCCCAATTGCAGCGTGAAACGCTGGCGCAGCATTTCTTCGGTGTCGTCCCAGTCGGCCAACAGGCGTCGGGCCAGCGGCAGCAACACCTCACCTTCGGCTGTGAGGCTGACGCTGCGGGTCGTGCGGGTGAGCAGTGCGCCGCCCAGGTTTTCCTCCAAGGCCTTGATGGTCAGGCTCAAGGCAGGTTGCGACACATGCAGGTGTTCGCCGGCCTGGGCGAAGCTCTGGTATTTGGCTACGGCGGCGAAGGCACGTAGCTGCTTGACGTTCATGGTGGCCTCAGCGTTGTTTTGCAAAAGTTATCAATCAATGATGAAAACAAAATTAACAAATCAGTCGCCAGCGGTGAAGATGTCGTTACACGCTCACCGACAGCCTCGTCGGTTCAACAACTACAAAGGCGGATCAACATGGCCGGACTGGACAAGCGCGTTGCAACCTATGAAGAGGCCCTGGCAGGCCTGACCGACAACATGACGGTACTGGCCGGTGGGTTCGGCCTGTGTGGTATCCCTGAAAACCTCATCGCCGAGATCAAGCGCCGGGGCGTGAAGGGGCTGACCGTGGTTTCCAACAACTGCGGCGTCGATGGTTTCGGCCTGGGCGTGCTGCTTGAAGACCGGCAGATCCGAAAGATGATCGCCTCCTATGTGGGCGAGAACGCTGAATTCGAACGGCAGTTGCTCAGTGGTGAGCTGGACGTCGAGTTGACCCCGCAAGGTACGCTGGCCGAGAAAATGCGTGCCGGGGGCGCTGGTATTCCGGCGTTCTACACCGCCACCGGCTATGGCACCCCGGTTGCCGAGGGCAAGGAGGTGCGTGAGTTCAAAGGCCGCAAGTACATCCTCGAAGAAGCCATTACCGGTGACTTCGCCATCGTCAAGGGCTGGAAGGCCGACCACTACGGCAACGTGGTTTATCGCCACACCGCGCAGAACTTCAACCCGCTGGCCGCCACCGCCGGCAAGATCACCGTGGTCGAAGTGGAGGAGATCGTCGAGCCTGGGGTGCTGTTGCCCAGCGAGATCCACACCCCTGGTATCTATGTCGACAGAGTGATCCTCGGTACCTTCGAAAAACGTATCGAAAAGCGCACCGTCAAGGCCTGAGCGCCGCCCATCAGAACAACAAAGAGATCCTGACCATGGCACTGACCCGCGAACAGATGGCACAACGCGTCGCCCGTGAATTGAAGGACGGCTACTACGTCAACCTTGGCATCGGCATCCCGACCTTGGTGGCCAATTATGTCCCGGCGGACATGGACGTCATGCTGCAGTCCGAGAACGGCCTGCTCGGCATGGGCGAATTCCCTACCGAAGCCAGCATCGATGCCGACATGATCAACGCCGGCAAACAGACCGTGACCGCCCGGCGCGGCGCATCGATCTTCGACTCGGCGCAATCGTTCGCCATGATCCGTGGCGGTCATGTCGACCTCACCGTGCTGGGAGCGTTCGAGGTTGACGTGGAGGGCAACATCGCTTCGTGGATGATCCCCGGCAAGCTGGTCAAAGGCATGGGCGGCGCGATGGATTTGGTGGCCGGTGCAGATAACATCATCGTCACCATGACCCACGCTTCGAAGGATGGCGAGTCCAAGTTGCTGCCGCGCTGCAGCTTGCCGCTGACCGGCGCGGGTTGCATCCGCAAGGTGCTGACGGACCTGGCCTACCTTGAGATCGAGGACGGCGCGTTCATCCTGCGCGAAACCGCGCCCGGTGTAAGCATCGACGAGATCGTCGAGAAAACCGCCGGCAAGTTGATCGTGCCGGACGATGTGAAAGAAATGACCTTCTGACGCTTCGTATTGCACCTGTGGCAGTGGGTTCACCCGCCAAGGCTTCGGTTACTGCACCGTTGCTCTTGCAGGTGAACCCGCTGCCACAGGTTTTGTCGTTTTGCGTGAAAAACTTCATAAAATCAATAAAAGGAAGTAACCGTGGCCGCTGAAATTCAAGACAGCCGCTCCGCCCGCTTTGCCCTGCGCTGTTCCAATTGGGCCGAACGCTGGTTCCCTGACTCCTGGGTGTTCGCTGCCCTTGCTGTGCTGCTGGTGTGCATTGCAGCCCTGGCCATGGGCGCCAAGCCGACCGAGACCGCCAAGGCCTTTGGCGATGGCTTCTGGAGCCTGATCCCTTTCACCATGCAAATGGCCTTTGTGGTCATCGGTGGTTATGTCGTGGCCAGCTCGCCCCCGGCCGCCCGCTTGATCGACCGTCTTGCGCGCATTCCCAGCAATGGCCGCTCTGCAGTGTGTTGGGTAGCATTGATCTCGATGCTGGCTTCGCTGCTCAACTGGGGCCTGTCGCTGGTGTTCGGCGGCTTGCTGGTACGTGCCCTGGCTCGGCGCACTGAGCTTAAAATGGACTATCGCGCCGCCGGTGCCGCCGCCTATCTGGGCCTGGGCGCGGTGTGGGCGCTGGGCTTGTCATCCTCGGCCGCGCAGTTGCAAGCCAACCCGGCCAGCCTGCCGCCTTCGATTCTGTCGATCACCGGTGTGATCCCGTTCACCGAGACCATCTTCCTCTGGCAGTCGGGGGTCATGTTGGCGGCCCTGGTCATCGTCTCGCTGCTGATCGCCTATGCCACCGCACCCGGTCCAAACAGTGCGCGCAGCGCCGAAGATTGCGGCGTCGACCCCAGCTTCACCGCCCCGCCGGCGGCCAAGCGCACACGCCCAGGCGAGTGGTTGGAACATAGCCCGATTCTGATCATCATGCTGGTGGCCCTGGCTGGCGGCTGGCTGTATCAGGAGTTCGCCAGCAAACCTGCAATCACTGCCATTTCCGGGCTCAACACCTACAACTTGCTGTTCATCATGCTCGGTGCCTTGTTGCACTGGCGGCCGCGCAGTTTCCTCGACGCGGTTGCGCGGGCCGTGCCGACCACCACCGGTGTACTGATCCAGTTCCCCCTGTATGGCTCGATCGCCGCGATTCTCACCCAGGTCAAAGGCGTGGATGAACAGACGCTGGCTCACCACATTTCGTTGTTCTTCACCCAGATCGCCACCCATGATACTTATGCACTGCTGATGGGGGTGTACTCGGCGGTGCTGGGCTTCTTCATCCCATCCGGCGGCGGCAAGTGGATCATCGAAGCGCCCTACGTGATGCTGGTGGCCAACGACCTGCAGTACCATCTGGGTTGGGCGGTGCAGATCTACAACGCTGCCGAGGCGCTGCCGAACCTGATCAACCCGTTCTACATGTTGCCGCTGCTCGGTGTGTTGGGGCTCAAGGCGCGCGACTTGATCGGTTTCTCGTTCGTGCAGTTATTGGTGCATGTGCCCTTGGTGCTGTTGCTGCTATGGGCGCTGGGCACTACGTTGCAATACATGCCGCCCGTTATGCCTTGAGGGCAGTCCGGATGCAGCAAGGGGCAGGGTGATGATCGAGGTTTCACGGTTCTGGCGCGATCCTGCATTGCCCTTCGTCGAAGCCAGGCGCGTGGGGGATGGGTGCAAGGTCTGCTATGCGCCCCATTCCCATGAAAGCTTCTCCATCGGTGTGATCACTGGAGGGCGCAGCACTTATCACAGCGGTGCGAGCCAGATAGAAGTTCAGGCAGGTACCACCGTGCTGATGAACCCTGGCGTGGTGCACAGCTGCAACCCGATCGCCGGGCAGCCTTGGTCTTACCTGATGCTATTTGTCGACATGCCGTGGTTGCAGCAGCATGGGTTTGTTCTGCCTGCGCAAACCTTCAGCACATCAGCGCGCCTTTACAGCCGGCTCCTGCAGCTGTTCGCCGATCTGTTCGATGCCCAAACTACCGACCGCCAAGCTCGGCTAGCCATTTTTTTCAAGGAGCTGCCCACTTACCTGCACAGCCCGGTGCAAACGCTGCGCGCCGACCACCCACAACTGGATGCGGCGGCGGCTTTCATGCGCGCCCACCGCAGTGATCCTTTGACCCTGGCGGACGTATGCGCTGCTTGCGGCCTGTCGCGCTCTTACCTGATCCGTGCATTCGAGCAGCGCTTTGGCCTGACACCTCATGGCTACCTGCTTGACCTGCGGATACAGCAGGCACGTGCGCAGTTGCGCCAGGGCCGAGCGATCGCCGAGGTGGCGGTGGAGGCTGGGTTTGCCGATCAGTCGCATTTGCAGCGTGCTTTCAAGCGACATCTGGCGGCTACGCCCGGGCATTACCGCGATGCGCCGCCTCTACCCGCATCAGTGGCTTCTCTGGGTTGCGAAGAGGCCGGCACTGGCAGCTTCAAACCAGCAGGTACACAGCGCTGCCCACCAATAGCACTGCCAGGCCGCGATTGAATAATTGCAGGTAACGGGGTTGGCGCAGGTACTGGCCGATCACACTCCCTGCCCAGGCCCAGCAGGCTACCGAGACGAAACAGATCGGCCCATAGATCCAGGTGAACAGCCACAACAATTGATGTTCGCCGCCGGTGTAGGCGCCCACTCCCGCGACTGCCGCCAGCCAGGCTTTGGGGTTGAGCCATTGCATCGCCGCACCCTGCCAGGCCGTTGGGGCGTCGTGCTGATCGGGGCTGCCCAGTTGCCCATCGTCGCTGGCCAACTTCCATGCCATGTAAAGCAAGAACCCCACGCCCCCCAGGTGCAGCGCCTGGCCTAGTAGCGGCCAGCGCAACAGCAGTTCGTGCAATCCGAGGCCAACCAGCAGCAACAACAGGCAAAAGCCCAGTGTTGCGCCGGTCACATGCCTGAGGCTGGCGCGCAGCCCATGGCGGGCACCGCTGCCGAGCGCGACGATGTTGACCGGCCCGGGCGAGATCGATGCTGCAAGGGCGAATGCGGCCATTGAAATGGACAGGGTCATGGGGTGGCTCCGATTGATGGACAATGCCGCAATCCTGCGCCCCTTCAATGGCCAGGTATTGAAGAATAATCCCCTGTGAAAGCCGTTAAGGTTTTGAAATAGTTTCGCGCTATGCGAAAAAGCTACCTCACTTGTAGGATCGTGTTCCCTCTTCTGTTTTCAGGTCTATATGAGCACCTTCGCGGAGCCCCCCAGTTTTCGGCCTTCCTGGCCATCCTCCCCCCGTCCATGTGACGCCTTCAACGTGAGCACCCGCTAATGGAATGGCTAGCCGATCCAACGGCCTGGCTAGGCCTGTTGACGCTTATCGTCCTCGAGCTGGTGCTAGGTATCGACAACCTGGTGTTCATCGCCATCCTTGCCGACAAACTGCCGCCGCATCAGCGTGACCGTGCGCGAGTGATCGGCCTGAGCCTGGCGCTGATCATGCGTCTGGGCCTGCTGGCCAGCATCTCGTGGATGGTCACCCTTACCGCGCCGTTGTTCGAAGTCATGGGCAAGAGTTTCTCC
Organism: Pseudomonas sp. KCJK9000; assembly: GCF_046230725.1. Classification (NCBI taxonomy): domain Bacteria; kingdom Pseudomonadati; phylum Pseudomonadota; class Gammaproteobacteria; order Pseudomonadales; family Pseudomonadaceae; genus Pseudomonas; species Pseudomonas sp. KCJK9000. Next base: position 13,413 of record NZ_JBJJLN010000005.1, read on the forward strand.
GGCCGTGACCTGATCATGTTGTTCGGCGGTGTGTTCCTGCTGTTCAAAGCCACTATGGAACTGCATGAGAGGCTGGAAGGGCATGTGACACAGGCCAGTGGCGTGCTGCGCCATGCTGCGTTCTGGCCGATCGTGGCGCAGATCGTCGTGCTCGATGCGGTGTTTTCGCTGGACGCGGTAATTACCGCGGTGGGTATGGTCGAACACCTTTCGGTGATGATGATCGCGGTCATCTTCTCGATCGGTATCATGATCGTGGCCAGTAAGCCGCTGACCCGCTTCGTCAATGCTCACCCGACGGTGATCATGCTGTGTCTGGGCTTCTTGATGATGATCGGATTCAGCCTCACCGCCGAAGGCCTTGGGTTCCACATTCCCAAGGGCTACCTTTATGCGGCCATTGGTTTCTCGATCCTTATCGAGCTGTTCAATCAGTTGGCTCGCGCCCGTCGCAAACGCAGCCTGCAACAGCATCGTCCGCTGCGTGAGCGCACGGCTCACGCCGTTTTGCGCCTGCTGGGCGGGCGCCGGGTGGAAGCGGACGAGGTCGGTGAAGAAATTGCCGACCTGGTCGAAGGTGGCGGTGAGCAGGTGTTGTTCGACCGCCGTGAACGCGTGATGATCAGTGGTGTGTTGAACCTGGCTGAGCGACCGATCCGCACGGTGATGACCCCGCGGGCGCAGGTCGATGTCATTGACCTTGCGCAACCTGCGCAGGCCATCAGCCAAGCGCTGGTCAACTCGCCCTATTCGCGTCTGCCGTTGATTCGAAATGGCCATATCGAAGAGCCGTTGGGCTTCGTACACAAGAAGGAATTGCTCAAGGAAATGCTCGGCGGCAGCCAGCCCAACCTCGAAGGCATGGCCCGAGCCCCGCTGAACCTGCTGGAGAGCTTCAGTATCCTTAATGCCTTGGAGCAGATGCGCAGCCAGTCGACCCACATCGCTTTCGTGATCAATGAGTTTGGTGATTTCACCGGGCTGTTGACCATGACCGACATCCTCGAGTCGATCGCTGGCGAATTGCCTGATGCCAGCGAGGTCGAGGGCCCAGCGATCGTCGAGGAGGGTGATGGCTTCATCGTCAATGGCGCCATGAACCTCAGCCAGGTCCAGGCCCGCACAGGCTTCAGCGCCCGTGCCACTGAGGACTACCAGACCCTTGCAGGCCTGGTCATGAGCCTGCTGGACCGTCTGCCAGTGGTAGGTGACCGGTTAGCCTACGGTGGCTGGAGCATGACGGTGGTGGCGGTCGAGGAGCGGCGGGTACGCCAGGTGCGCCTCACACAGAGCGCCGACGCTGACGCAGCAGGTGCTTGAAGCCTTCAAGCACCAGCACCAGTACAGCGGCCCAGATCGGTAGGTAAGTCAGCCACTGATCCGGGCCGATCGTCTCCCCCAGCAGCAGGGCGACGCCGACCAGCAAGACGGGTTCGACATAGCTCAGCAGGCCGAACAGGCTAAAGGGCAACAGGCGGCTTGCCAGCACATACGCGATCAGTGCGCAGGCGCTGATCGCCCCCAGCAGCGGGATCAAGCCATAGAGGCCAGGGTGTTGCTGCATGTCTGTCGCCGACAGTGCACCTTGGGTGACGAAGTACAACGCCCAGGGCAGCAATAGGCACATGTCGCACCACAGGCCGCCTAGGTGATCGGTGCGACAGCGTCGCCTCAGCACGAAGTAGATCGGGTAGCCGATCATCACCACCAGGGTTTCCCAGGCGAAGCTGCCATGCTGGTAAAGCTCGTGCCCCACCCCCACAGCTGCGCAACAAACCGCCACAGCCTGCAGGCGTGACAGCCGCTCGCCATAGACCAGCCGCCCGGTGAGCACCATCGCCAGCGGCAGCAGGAAGTACCCCATCGACACCTCCAGGCTGCGCCCGTGCAGGGGAGCCCAAAGAAATAGCCACAACTGCACACCCATCAGCCAGGAAGTACCCACCATACCCAGCAGCAGCGCCGGCGTCTGCCGAACCCGAGCGAGCAGCTCGCCGACGCGCTTCCAGTCTTTGCTAGCCAGCATGAACAGCGTCAGGCAAGGTAAGGTCAGCAATGTGCGCCAGCCAAAGATCTCCTCGCCATCGAGCGGCGAAAGCAGGGAGGAATAGAAATACATCACGGCGAACAGACAGGACGCCATGACCGATGAAATAATGCCTTTTGACACGAATGCCTCGGATAGGAGAGTGGACCGGTGGATCAGCCGGGCATGATCTCAGGGGGCGCGTCCTGCGGCAACCTTGGGCCGCCAGGTCGCGCCGCGAGTGCCCGAAGAAAATCGGCTGCTGGCATTGGCCGAGCGAACAGGTAACCCTGCTGGAAGTCCACGCCGCTGCGCGCCAGGTAGTCCCGCTGAACCTCGGTTTCCACCCCTTCGGCAACGATGCCCAAGCTCAATTTGGCGCAAAGCTCGATGATGCTGTCCAGGATATGTTGCGACAACGCATCGCCCCCGATCATGGCCACGAAGCTCTGGTCGATCTTCAGGTAATCGACCTTGAACTGGCGCAGGTAGTTGAGGCTTGATTGGCCGGTGCCAAAATCATCGAGGGCGATCATCACCCCCATCTCATGCAGTTTGGCGAACAATTCCAATGCGACCGGCGTGGCCTCGAGCAGTTTGCGCTCGGTCAGCTCCAGTGTCAGCCGTATCCGTCCTTCGGGAAAATGCTCAAGGAAGGTTCGGCAGTCGTCGAGCAGGCTCAAGTCTCTACAGTGATCGGCAGTGATATTGATGCCGATATGAAAGCCGTCTTCCAACAACGCCGCGTAAGGGGCGAGGTTCTGCGCAGTGTGCAGCATCAGCGCCCGGGTCATCTCGACGATCTGGCCGCTGTGTTCGGCGTAGGGGATGAACAGGTCCGGGCGGACCAGGCCTTCGCGGGGATGGTTCCAGCGCATCAGCACTTCGGCCCCCGCCCAGCGGTAGTCCCCTCTGCGCACAACCGGTTGGAAGTAGGGTACGAACTCATCGGCTTGCAACGCCCGCTGCAGTTCCGCACGGGGGGAGCTGGCGCGGCGCAGTTGCCAGTGGCAGACACTGCCGGCGGCCACCCCGAGTACCAACAACAGGCTGAGCAGGGCAGGGTAGTGACTGCGCAGCATCTGGGCAGGTTTGTCGGCCCCGTAGCCACCGTGCACGCTGAAAGGGTAGCGAGCCGAGCCTAGGGTTACATCGGCGGTGGCGGCAACCGGTGGAACGCCGCTATGCACCACGCCGTCCTTGCCCATCCAGGCGTTGCCGACACGGATCTGTAGTGCCTCCTGCGAGCCGATCAAACGCAAAGCCGAGAGCAGATGGTCGCCGTCCAGCGTGGTAATCGCCCCGCGATCGCCATCGATGGCGCGATACACCAGCAGGGGGTGGCCAGGCGTTACCGAGTTGCCATTCATCAGCCAGAGCTGCCCGTCAGTGTAATCACTCGCGTGAACGGGCTCGTGGTAATCGCCAAACAGTGAGGTGCAATACAGGTTGTTCTGGCGAAACAGGTTGGTTGACCTGACAAAAGCATTGCGCGTGACCTGAGTGCGCAGCGCCAGCTCCACCTCGCTGCACGGGCTTCCTGCCAGCGGCAGCAGCGCCTGCGCGGCCTTGGCCAGATTGTCTAGAATGTGATCGACATGCTCGACCACCTGCTGTGTAGTCGCCTGGCTGCTGGCACGCAATTCGCGCTCGATTTGCCAGTTCATCACCGCCAGGCCGCAGGCCAGCGGCAGCACGCCGACCGCCCACGGCAGCAGAGAGCGCCAACTGCACCGAGCGGGGCGTTTGGAGGTGAGAGGCATGCGCTGTCGATCTTCCTGAATGCTGACAAGCTGAGGATAGCCTTTTGCTGGGTAGCGTGACTAACTAATGCGCGACAAAGCCATTTACGCCATGTAGAATTCATTTACGAATACAACAATAAGGTCCTTCCAGCGTGAAGGGTCAACCCCGCCGAGAATGGGTCCATATGACATACCATGGGTTCAAGCTGATCATTGGTGACTTCCTCGCGCGTAGCGTGCGCGGTATCCCGTGCTCTCCGCCACTGTCGTTCCACATCCTACGCATTCTTTAATTTTCGCTGCAGATGAGGGTACGAACATGGCTGATATCTTTGACAATCCAATGGGCCTGATGGGCTTCGAATTCATTGAGCTCGCCTCGCCGACGCCAGGGGTGCTGGAGCCGGTATTCCAGACACTGGGCTTCACCAAGGTGGCCACCCACCGTTCCAAGGATGTGCACCTGTATCGCCAGGGCGGTATCAACCTTATTTTGAACAACGAACCCAAGAGCATTGCCTCGTATTTCGCTGCCGAGCATGGGCCGTCCGTGTGCGGCATGGCGTTCCGCGTGCGCAACGCGCATGAAGCCTATGCCCGGGCTCTGGAGCTGGGGGCTCAGCCGGTCGAGATAGAAACTGGCCCGATGGAGTTGCGCCTGCCCGCTATCAAAGGCATTGGTGGTGCTCCGCTCTATTTGATCGACCGTTTCGAAGAAGGCAGTTCGATCTATGACATCGACTTCAATTTCATCGAGGGTGTCGATCGCAACCCGGTTGGCGCGGGCCTGAAGATCATCGACCACCTGACCCACAACGTTTACCGCGGGCGCATGGCTTATTGGGCCGGGTTCTACGAAAAGCTGTTCAACTTCCGTGAAATCCGTTACTTCGACATCAAAGGCGAATATACCGGCCTCACGTCCAAGGCCATGACCGCACCTGACGGCATGATCCGCATTCCGCTCAACGAAGAGTCGTCCAAGGGGGCGGGGCAGATCGAAGAGTTCCTCATGCAGTTCAACGGTGAAGGCATCCAGCATGTGGCCTTCTTGACCGATGACCTGCTCAAGACCTGGGATGCCCTCAAGGGCCTTGGCATGCGCTTCATGACCGCGCCGCCGCAAACTTACTACGAAATGCTCGAGGAACGCCTGCCTGGCCACGGCGAGCCAGTGGGCCAACTGCAAGCGCGCGGCATCCTGCTCGATGGCGCTTCCGAGTCAGGCGACAAACGCCTTCTGCTGCAGATTTTCTCGGAAACGCTACTTGGCCCGGTCTTCTTCGAGTTCATCCAGCGTAAAGGGGATGACGGGTTCGGTGAAGGCAATTTCAAGGCATTGTTCGAGTCCATCGAGCGCGATCAAGTGCGCCGTGGCGTGCTCAGTGCCGACTGAATGCATACCGCGTTGCGCCGTCAGCCCTGGCTGACGGCGCCCCTCACGCGGCGGCTACGCTGCCGGAACAAGCCCCAGTAGGCAATTGCGCCGGTGATGATGCCCACCAGCGCCAGGGATGGGAATAGTTGTTTCATGGTCTGGCGAGTTTCCCGGGCCGAGTAGCCTGACGGGTACCCCGCTTTGACGGTGTACCCGTACTTTTTCGAAACACCCTCTTGGAAAAACTCGGCTTGTGAGGGCCTGGACGCGTCGCGACTGTCGCCGTCGCTCCAGATATACAGGTCTTCGAACTCCAGCAACAATGTCAGGCCAGTTTGAAAAGCGCGCAGTTCATTTTGAAGCAGGATGCCATAAGACGTGGCGATGACTCCTCTGTTCTCTTGCGTGGTCTGATAGACCAAGAGCATGTCGTGAGGTGTTACAGGAGGGTCCAGCATCAAACGAAACTGCGAGCTGACATCGGCGAAGCTTTGATCCGGTGCAGACGGCGCCTTCATGCTGTTGCAGTAGGGTCGCCCGTTGGAAGTCAAAGCTAGCGAGCGTAGGTGAGGTGCTTGGGTTACCAGGTCGATCAATTGTGGCTCGGCGTTCTCGCAGTGGGTTCCTGCCAGTGTCATTGCAGCAGTGGCCGATGCCTTGATGCGATCCAGTGCCAAGTCCACCGAATAGATGGCTTCGCCAACCGAGATTCTTGCCGTCTCCTCGAGCTTCTTGTCTTGTTGATAGAACATGATCATCAGCCCAGTGCCCACCGGCAGCAAACTTATCGCCAATGTCAGTAAAAGTTCGATCAAACTCTGCCCTGTAGTTTTGATTCTTGACATGAATGTCCAGCCCCATTTCCCAGCAGCTCGAGATGAGCCGCCCAACGGCAAGCCTAAGAATCAATCGATGCGTGGGATGTAGTCCAACGCCTTTGCCGCTTCGTGAACTACGCCGCTCGCCTGTAGGACTCACTGCGCCTGCAGTGCAGTAATCACCTTTTGCGCCAGCAGCGCCGTTGAGGCAGGGTTCTGCCCGGTGAGTAACCTCCCGTCGCCAACCACGAACGGTTGCCAGGGGTCATCGCCTTTGTGATAGAGGCCGCCGCGTGCGATCAACTCATTTTCAGTGAGAAAAGGCACGACCGTGTCCAACGCTGCCAATTTCTCTTCTGTATTGGAAAAACCGGTTACCTGCCGGTCCTTGAGCAGCAGGCTGTTGTCGCTGAGCTTGATGTTCAGTAAGCCGACCACGCCGTGACAAACTGCGGCAATGATGCCATTGCTTTCATAGACCTTGCGCGCCACGCCTTGAAGCGGTTGATTGTTGGGGAAATCGAACATCACCCCGTGACCACCGGTGTAATACATGGCGCAATAATCCTCAGCCTTGAGCTGGTCCGGGCTTGAGGTTGAGCCTAGAAGATTCAAGAACGACTTGTCTTCTAACCATTGCCAGTCCAGGTCCGGCGCCATCTGCAAGCTATGGGGGTCGATAGGCACATAACCCCCGCCAGGGCTCACGTAATCAACTTGGTATCCAGCCTTGAGTACGGCATCGACAAAATGCACGGCCTCACCCAACCACAGGCCAGTAGCTCGTTTGATGGCGGGATATTTAGGCGTATTGGTCAGTACCACGAGAATTTTCTTGCTCATCGCCACGCTCTCTGATCATTCTTTCGAGGCTATGCGTTGCTTGGCGCGGGTAAACCTTTTGAGCATAGCTTGCGTTGTACCAAGCGCCATTGCGCAACGGCTTCTATGCTCAAGGCAGCACCTGCTGCATGCGCCACTCGCGCGCAGTGAATGCGCTGACGGATTTTCCAGCAGATGCGTAAAACGGACTTTCAACCAGCAGTGGTGGAATCACAGCGATGTTCGCAAAAGACAGGCCGCACAATGCGTCGGGGCAGGGCAGGGGGCAGGCCACTGGGGGGCAATCGCCATCGGGCATGGCTGCACAGATTGCCCAATTCGACTGGCATAACACTCCACTTGGGGCGCTGCCGCACTGGCAGGCACCTTTGCGCACAGCCGTAGATATGATGCTGCTCTCGCCGTTTCCCAGCGCGGTGGTCTGGGGCGCCGAGATGACAGTGGTGCATAACGACCCTTACCTGGCATTGATCGAGGGTGATGGCCATGGGCTGGGCCAAGCCTTTGACACGCTCTGGGCCACAGCCTGGGAGAACATCGGGCCTTGGGTGTTCGAGGCATTCAATGGGGGGGCGAACTTTGTCGAGAATCAACCTGTGCGGCTCGTTCGCAAGCGCATGGGCGGTCATGCCTGTTTCGTTTTTAGCTACACCCCGCTACGCGACGAAGACCATGAGGTGACAGGTTTCATGCACACGGTGATCGATACCAGCGCCGGTGTCGATGCACATGATAAATGGCGTGAACAAGCGCTGGCGTTCGAGCGCCAGATCGAGCGCGTTCTGGCCGACCGCGATCAGATCTGGCAGCTTTCCCGGGACGCCATGATCGTGGTGACCCGCGACTTGCTGTTGCAAGCGGTCAATCCAACTTGGCAGCGTGTGCTTGGCTGGACCGAGGATGAAGTGCGGGGTACGGCGATATTGGAGTTGGTCCATCCTGCCGACAGGGCCGAGGTTGAGGTGGCGGTGATGGAATTCGTTCATCACCGCGGGCTCGAGCAACTGGAAACACGCTTGCGCCATAAGGACGGGCACTACCATACGTTCCGCTGGACCGCTACTTTCGACGGCACCTTGCTGACTGCCGTGGGCCGCGACGTGTCACAGGATCAAGACGATGCCTTGCGTCAACTCGACAACCTGGTCAGGGCCAGTCAGCGTCTGGATGCCGTCAGCCACGTAGCTGGGGGCATGGCCCACGAGCTTAATAACCTGCTTTCGGGCATCAGTGGCACCCTGGAATTGATGCAGCGACGGATGGAACAAGGCCGTCTCGAGCAGATCGATCGTTACGTGTCGATGGCCAACGATTCGGTGAGCAAGGCTATGTCGCTCACCCACCATTTGCTGGCATTTTCCCGCCATCAGCCGTTGTCACCCAAACCCTTGGACATCAATCGCGAACTCAATGCGATGGAGCCGCTGCTACGCCAGGTGCTGGGCGCTGAAATGCGAGTGAACTGGGAACTGGATGTCTTACCATGGACCGTCTGCCTGGATGTCGCGCAGCTGGAGAATGCTCTGCTGAACCTCCTAGCCAATGCGCGCGAAGCTTGCCTGGGGCGAGGCCTGGTCACGTTACGCACGATCAACACGCGCGTGCAGGCATCTTCTTCCGATAAGCGTGGCGTTGCCCCAGGTGACTATGTCGCACTCTACGTGTGCGACGATGGCCACGGTATGCCTGAGATTGACCTGGCGCGCGCGTTTGAACCCTTCTTCACCACCAAGCCAATGGGCCATGGCGCCGGATTGGGGCTGGCGATGGTCTATGGGTTCGTCGGCCAGTCAGGTGGCCATGTCTGGCTTGAGGCCGAGCCTGATCAGGGTATGAAAGTCTGTATGTTGTTCCCACGTTGCCTCGAACACATTCCCCAGCCCCCTCAGCAGCCTGTACCTAGCGTTTCAAGGGCCAATGGGCAGCGCGTGTTGCTGGTGGACGATGAAGAAAACCTGCGCCTGGTGATGAAGGAGTACCTTCAGGAGCGTGGCTTTGATGTCTGCGATGCGGACGATGCCAGGTCTGCGCTCGAGCGCTTCCGCCACCACGGCCCATTCGATCTGGTGATCACCGATATCGGCTTGCCCGGCGGTTTCAGCGGGCGGCAGGTGGCCCGGGCGATGCGCATGGCTAGGCCTGAGCAAAAGATCCTGTTGATTACCGGCTTCAATGACCAACCACTGGAACCGCAATTGGCCAACGCACCGGGTACCGCTTTACTGCTCAAGCCGTTCGCGTTGTCCAGCCTGATGAACCAAGCGCTGCTTATGTTGGGCGAATGAACGCGCTCAGGGTTTGCCCAATATATTTGCCACTCGAGCCTGCAACTGCTTGAGTTCGAAAGGTTTGCTCACCAATTGCATGCCGGGGGCGAGAAACCCTTCACGTGCCATGGCCGTCTCGGCATAGCCGGTGATGAACAGTATTGGCAGATGCGGGCGCAGGGTTCGCGCGATCTCTGCAAGTTGTCGCCCACTCATGCCGGGTAACCCGACGTCGCTTAGCAGCAGGTCGACCGCCAGCCCTGAACGCAGCAGCTGCAGGGCTTCGGTGGCGTTGCCCACACTCTGGCAAGGGAAGCCCTCATCTTCAAGCGCCTGGCACAGCAGTTGGCGTACATGGGGGTCATCTTCGACCACCAGCACATATCGACCTTCACGGGGCTGTGGTGAAGGTTCAGGTGTAGTGCAAGGTTGTTGCTGGTCGAGGTAGCGAGGTAGATAAAGATCGACCCGAGTACCATGGCCGATCTCACTCCACAGTTTGACTTGGCCATGGGACTGCTTGCTGAAGCCGTAGACCATCGACAGGCCAAGGCCTATACCTCGGCCCACGGGCTTGGTACTGAAGAAAGGCTCGAAGGCGTGTTCCAATGTGCTTTGCGACATGCCGTGACCATCATCAATGATGCTCAGCCGAGTAAATTCGCCGGGTTCCAGGGCGATGATGGCAGCGCCATGGGAATCCATACGCTGGTTGCTGGCCTGGATCCTAACCGTGCCACCATTGGGCATGGCTTCGCAGGCATTGATCAGAAGATTGGTGATTGCCTCCAGCAGTTGCTCACTATCGGCCTGAACCGGCCACAGATCTTGCGGCAATTCTACCTGCAGGCTTACGCCAGGATCGATACAGGCCTGAAGCCGCTGTGGTTCGAGCAGGGCATGCAAATCTATGTGCTGGCTTTGCAGCGACTGCCTGGACGAAAACGCCAACAACCGATGGGTGAGTGCTGCTGCGCGGGACACGGCTTCCTGGCCCATCTGCAGGATTGTTTGCAAGCCATCGCTGCGATGTTGCTTCAAGCGCCGTTCGATCAGCTCGAAACTACCCCCGATGCTGGTCAGTAGGTTATTGAAATCGTGCGCAACACCCCCAGCTAACTGGCCTATGGCTTCCATTTTACGGGTCTGTTGCCGGGCCTGTTCGGCCGCCCGCTGCTCGTCGCGGCGCGCGTCAAGACACTGCTGTAGCTCATTGATATGGTCCCGGGCCAGGTACTGCCGGCTTCGGTTTCGCAAGGCTGTGCGGATCAGGTGAAGCAGGTGTTGTTCATCGTACGGCACGGCCAGCAGTATGAGGTTGCCAAGTGCTAGCACCGAGCTTGAGCGAGTTACCTCCGGCGTAGGGGTCAAAAGCACGATGGTCAGGTCCGACCAGAGCGGCTGCTGGTCGACAAAGCTTTTGAGGAGCAACGCTGCTTCGCTGTCCAGCGCCTGTTCGGCAATGATTGCCACGCCTGCACCCTCGAACAGGCAGCTGTGCAATTTGGCGACATCCTTTGCACACAAACATTGCACCCCAGCAGCGGCCAGCAATTTCGAAGCATTACTGGCAAGCCGCCGCGGAGCCAGGATCAGAGCACGTTCGTCCATCGACAGCGGACTGGCCAATGCGATTCTCCTGATGATGTCGACAAGGTCGATTGGGGACCTCGTCACCTTCAATGATCCGATAATCACTCGACCATGGGTATTCTCTGAGGGTTCAACGCAATCTAGAGGCCTTTTTGCAGGAAGGGGTCGTCAGGGTTCTGGCGCTCCAGCTCAGCCAGTAAGACTTGAACGTTCTGTAACTGGCCGGTCTCCTTCCAGTACTGGATCAGCAGCACCCGTGCTCGGCGATTGGCCGGTTGGCGGCTGAGCACGGTTTCCAGCTGCTTTTGCGCGGCGTCTGGTTGTTCCAGGTCGTGCAGGGTGACCGCCAGGGTGTAGCGGTAGTCGGTGTTTTCAGGCTCCAGTTCCACTGCCCGCGACAGCGCGAGCAGGGCGTACTCCCGCTGATTATGGCGAATCAGCCACAGCCCGAGTTCATACTGCAGAAATGCTGAGTTCGGGCGCAGGGCCAAGGCTTTGGCAAGCACCTGGCGGGATTGGTCATGCAGGCCCTGGCGTTCGAGCAAACGTACCTGTGTGGCGAGGGCGTCGAGGTTCTCGGGGTCAACGGCAAGGCTGCGCTGCACGGCCGCGGCAGCCTGGTCGTAATCATTTTCGTGCAGATAAAGGCGTGCCAGGTGCACCTGGGCTTGCGCATCGTCGGGCTGGGTTTCCAGCACCTGCTGGTACTGCTCCAGTGCGCTCTGCAACGGCCCGAAATAAAGGCCAATGGCGTCCGGGTCGAGGCCGAGCAAGGCGTCAACCGCCGCAAAGCGCACGCTCTGATCATCATCGTCCAGCAAAGGGCCTAGTACCAAGCTGCGTTGGGAAGGCTGCAAGAGCCTTCGAACACTGGCGATGGCAGCTCGGCGCACCAAGGGTTCATCGTTCTCCAAGCCAAGGCGGGCCAGCTGCAGGGCCTGGGGCGAGGGATAATTGGGCAACTCGGCGTAAAGCGCCGCGCGGCGGATCGGCGTCAGATCATCGCGTCGCAGCTGTTGATACAGCACTCGGGCTGCACCTGGCAGGCCATCATGTGCCTGGCGCAGCGCCTTGCTGTAGCTGTAGGGCGGTTGCGCTGGCGCAGAGGGCTCATCGCCCCGGCGCAGTAAAACGATGGCGATGGACACCAGAATCAGCAGCAGGATGGCGATCAGGTAGCTGTGGCGTCTGGGCATCGGGCACTGCGGTCCATGGCCGTGAAAACGCAAAGCTTGGGGCAGAATGCCTTGAGCTGCAAGTTGCAGGGTGGCTGGGCGAGACAAAAAAAGCCCCGCTGACCTAAGCCGGCGGGGCAAACGGTTGGGAAAACCAACCAAAGGAGTCGTTGAAGCTGCAGGGGTCAGCGCACGCTGGCAACCGTCTCTGGTTGCCAGCCGCCACCCAGGGCCTTGTAGATCGCGACGATGCCGCGGTACAGCTCTACTTCGCCCTGGGCCTGAGCATCTTCGGCGCTCAGGCGCTCGCGCTCGGCATCGAGCAATACCAGGTAGTCCACGGTGCCCTCGCGGTAACGCACCGACGCAAGGTCTGCGGCCTTGCGGCTAGCTTCGCTCTGGCGCATCAGCGACATCAGCCGCTGCTGGGTCTTGTCGTAGTCGCTGAAGGCGTTGGCCGACTCTTCCAAGGCCAGCAGTACCTGTTGCTCATAATTGGCCAGGGCGCCCTCGGCATCTGCCTTGGCGCCACGCAGACGGGCCCTTACACTGCCCAGATCGAACGCCGCCCAGGTGATGCTTGGCCCTAATGCCCATGCATTGGCGGCCGAAGCGCCGATCTGCGAGCCACGGGCAGCGGTAAAGCCCAGGAAGCCGCTGAGGCTCACCCGAGGGAACAGGTCGGCGGTGGCTACACCCACGTTGGCGGTGGCCGCAGCCAGCTGGCGCTCGGCGCTGCGCACATCCGGACGGCGGCGCAGCAGCTCGCCGGGGTCACCCACCGGCAGGGCCTTGGCGATAGCCGGCAAGGCTTTGGGCGACAGGTCAACGCTCAGCGCCTCGGGGCGCTGGCCCAGCAGGGTGGCGATACGGTGACGCGCCCTGGCCTGTTCGGCCTGCAACTGCGGTATCGTGGCTTGCACACCTGCCAGGCGCGCATCGGCACGCACCACGTCAAGCTCGTTGCCAACCCCCGCGTCGCGCAGGGTCACGGTGATGGTGCGCGATTGCTGTTGAGTCTTGAGGTTGGCCTGGGCGATGCTTTCGCGCAGTTGCGCGCCCCGCAGTTGGCCGTAGGCATCGACCAGCTCGGCGATCAGGCTGACCTGCAGCTGTTGCAAGTCGGCCTGGGCCGCCGCCGCCTGGGCTTCGCTGGCTTCGATTTGGCGCTGGATGCGGCCGAACAAATCAAGCTCCCAGGCCATGTCTAGGCCTAGGTCGTAGCGCTCGCTATTGACCCGTTGATCGGTCTGGCCAGGAATCTGGCCTTTGCCGATTTCGCTGCTGGCGCGGCTTGTGACGACCGGAAGCTGATCGTTGGCAGCGTCATCGCGGATCGCTCGGGCCGACTTGAACCGCGCGAACGCCACACGCAGGTCGCGGTTGCCCTGCAGCGATGCCTGCACCAACTGGTTCAGCACAGGGTCGTCGAACTGCTTCCACCACAGGCTTTCGAAGCGGCTGCGATCCAGGGCCGTGGCTTGCATGTTGCTGTTGTCCAAGCGCGCAGGCTCGGTGTCGGGGGTCTTGTAGTCCGGCCCGACCGCGCAGGCGGCCAGGGCCAGCGCCAGCAGGCTGGGCGTCAGGGGTTTGAGCAGGTTCATGCGTGGTTCTCCAGCACGTGCGCGTGCTCGGCCTTGCGGGCCTGGCGACGCTCGACGAAGCGGCGGATCAGGAAGAAGAACACCGGTGTCAGGAACAGGCCGAATACGGTCACACCGATCATCCCCGAGAACACCGCCACACCCATGGCATGGCGCATCTCTGAGCCTGCACCGGAGCTGAACACCAACGGCACCACGCCCATGATGAAGGCGATCGAGGTCATCAGGATCGGCCGCAGGCGCAGGCGGCAGGCTTCCAGCACCGCAGCGAGGGGATCGAGGCCCTTGGCTTGTTCATCCTTGGCGAACTCGACGATCAGGATGGCGTTCTTGCACGCAAGCCCCACCAGCACGATCAGGCCGATCTGGGTGAAGATGTTGTTGTCCCCACCCGATACGATCACCCCGGTGATAGCCGACAGCAAGGTCATCGGCACGATCAGGATCACCGCCAGCGGCAGGCTCCAGCTTTCGTATTGGGCGGCCAGCACCAGGAAGGCCAGCAGCACGCACAGTGGGAATACGAACAGCGCCGTATTGCCCGAGAGAATCTGCTGGTAGGTCAGGTCGGTCCACTCGAAGGTCATGCCGTTGGGCAGCTCTTGTTTGAGCAGCTTTTCCATCGCCGCTTCGGCTTGGCCTGAGCTATAGCCTGGTGCTGCAGCACCGTTGATCTCGGCGGTGATGAAGCCGTTATAGTGCATCACCCGGTCTGGGCCGGAGGTGTCACTGACCTTGAGGAAGGTCGCCAAGGGGATCATCTCGCCCAGGTTGTTGCGCACCTTGAGCTGGCCGATCTGCTCAGCGTCGAGGCGGAACTGCTGTTCGGCCTGGACGTTGACTTGGTAGGTGCGGCCGAACCGGTTGAAGTCGTTGGTGTACAGCGAGCCCAGATAGACCTGCAGGGTGTCGAAGATATCGGTGATCGCCACGCCGTGGGTCTTGGCCTTTTCCCGGTCGATGGCGGCATCGACTTGGGGCACGTTGACCTGGTAGCTGGTGAACAGGCCCGCCAGTTCCGGCACCTCATGGCTCTTGGCGATGATGTTCTGGGTTTCTTTGTACAGCGCTTCGTAGCCCAGGTTGCCGCGGTCCTCGATCTGCAGGCGGAAGCCGCCGATGGTGCCCAGCCCTTGTACCGGTGGTGGCGGGAAAATCGCGATGTAGGCGTCCTGGATATCTGCGAACTTGGCGTTCAGTGCAGCGGCGATCGCAGCAGCCGATTGGCTCGGGTCTTTACGCTCGTCGAAGGGTTTGAGCGGAGTGAACACGATGCCGCTGTTGGGGCTGTTGGTGAAACCGTTGATCGAAAGGCCAGGGAAGGCGACCGAATCGGCCACGCCCGGTTGCTCAAGGGCAATTTCGCTCATGCGCTTGATGACCGCTTCGGTGCGGTCGAGGCTGGCGGCGTCAGGCAACTGAGCGAAGGCCACCAGGTACTGTTTGTCCTGGGCCGGCACAAAACCGGTTGGCGTGCTGGAGAACCCCAGGTAGGTCAGGCCCATGAGCCCTGCATATACGAACAATGCGATGCCGCTGGAACGGATGACCCGGCGTACGCCGCCCACGTAGCGGTGGCTGGCGCGGTCGAAGAAGCGGTTGAACGGGGCGAACAGCCAGCTACCCAGCAGCCGCTCGAGCAAGCGCGAGAAACGGTCCTTGGGCGCGTGATGGTCCTTGAGCAGCACCGCGGCCAGCGCAGGCGACAGGGTCAGCGAGTTGAACGCCGAGATCACGGTGGAAATCGCGATAGTCAGGGCAAACTGCTTGTAGAACTGCCCGGTAAGGCCGGAAATGAACGCCGCAGGCACGAACACAGCGCACAGTACCAGGGCGGTGGCGATGATCGGCCCGGTGACTTCACTCATGGCCTTTTGCGTGGCTTCGAGGGGTTTGAGGCCCAGCCCGATGTTGCGCTCGACGTTCTCTACCACCACGATGGCGTCGTCCACCACGATGCCGATGGCCAACACTAGGCCGAACAACGACAAGGCGTTGAGTGAGAAGCCGAACAGGTGCATGACCGCGAAGGTGCCGATCAGCGAAACCGGTACTGCCATCAACGGGATGATCGAGGCGCGCCAGGTCTGCAGGAACAGAATCACGACCAGCACCACCAGCACCAAGGCTTCGAACAGTGTGTGCACCACCGCTTCGATGGAGCCACGCACGAACACGGTGGGGTCATAGACGATGCTGTAGTCCATCCCCTCGGGGAAGTCCTTTTTCAGTTCGGCCATCTTCGCCCGCACTTCGTCGGAGATATCAATGGCGTTGGAGCCGGGGCGCTGGAAGATTGGAATGGCCACAGCCGGCTGATTGTTCAGCAGCGAGCGCAAGGCGTACTGGCTGGAGCCCAACTCGACCCGGGCGATATCCTTCAGGCGAGTGATTTCGCCATCGGCGCCAGCGCGAACGATGATGTTTTCGAACTCTTCCTCGTTGACCAGGCGGCCTTGGGTGTTGATCGACAGCTGAAAGCTGGTAGAGCCAGGGGCGGGCGGGGCACCAAGCTGGCCGGCAGCGACCTGACGGTTCTGCTCGCGGATGGCGGCGACCACATCGCTGGCGGTGAGGTTGCGCGAAGCGGTCTTGTTAGGGTCCAGCCATACGCGTAGCGAGTAGTCGCCCATACCGAACAGTTGCACGTCGCCGACCCCACCAAGGCGTGCCAGTTCGTCCTTGATGTTGAGAATGGCGTAGTTGGACAGGTACAGCATGTCGTAGCGGTTGTCCGGCGAGGTCAGGTGCACGACCATGGTCAGGTCGGGGGACGCCTTGTCCACGGTGATACCGATCCGTGTCACTTCCTCTGGCAGCTTGGGCTGGGTCCGGGTGACGCGGTTCTGCACCTGCACCTGGGCATTGTCCAGGTCAGTGCCAAGGGCGAAGGTAATGGTCAGGGTCAGCTTGCCGTCGGCAGTGGACTGCGAAGACATGTACAGCATGTTCTCGACGCCGGTTATGGCTTGCTCCAGTGGCGCGGCAACGGTCTCACCGATCACCTTGGGGTTGGCGCCGGGGAAGTTGGCGCGCACGACCACCGTTGGCGGCACCACTTCAGGGTATTCACTGATCGGCAACTGGAACAACGAGATCGAGCCTGCGATCAACAGCACCAGCGATAGCACCGCGGCGAAGATAGGCCGGGTAATGAAGAATTTCGAAAAGTTCATCGGTGTGGTCCTTTAACCGCGTGGCGCCTGGGCGCTGGCGACTTTATCGGTTGAGCCCGCTACCTTCTGCACCGGGTTACTGGCTTGCAGGGCCTGGCGCTGCTGGGCCAGAGCAGCCAGGGTCTGCTCACTGGCCATAGGCGTTTCTTCCGGGGTCACCGGCGAGCCAGGGCGCACCCGCTGCAGGCCCTTGACCACGATGCGGTCGTCCTTGGCCAGGCCGCTGCGCACGATGCGTAAACCCTCAAGCTTTGGCCCCAGCTCAACGGCGCGGTAGGCGGCCTTGTTGTCTTTGTCCATGACCAGCACGAACTTCTTGCCAAGGTCGGTGCCCACAGCTTCGTCGTTGATCAGCACGGCGTCATATTGGGCACTGCCCACCAGCTTCAGGCGGGCATACAAGCCGGGGGTGAACTGGCCGTCGCGGTTGTCGAACACAGCGCGACCACGGATGGTGCCTGTGCGCGGGTTGACTTGGTTGTCGACGAAGTTCATGTGGCCCAGGTGCGGGTTGCCGTTTTCGTTGGTCAGGCCCAAGTACACCGGGGTGCTCTGACCACGTTGGCCTTCACGCGCCAGCTGGGTGTACTTGAGGTACACGCGCTCGTCGGCGTCGAAGTAGGCGTACACCTTGTCGGTGGAAACCACGCTGGTCAGCGGCGTCACATCGGCGGTGACGATGTTGCCGGCAGTGAATTCAGCACGGCTGACCCGGCCGCTGATCGGCGCAGTGACACGGGTGAAACTGAGGTTAAGGCGTGCCAGGTCGAGCTGCGCCTGGATCGCATCGACCCCAGCGCGTGCTTCGGCAGCGGCGCTGCTGCGCGATTCGGCCAGCTCGGCGGAAATGGCATTGCTGTCACGCAGGCGTTCGCCACGGCGGGCTTCGTTGGCGCTGCGGATGGCGGTCGCCTTGGCCTGTTGCAATTGCGCTTCGAGGCGGCGGACTTCGGCCTGGAACGGACGAGGGTCGATCTGGAACAACAGATCGCCTTTCTTCACCTGGGCACCTTCGGTGAAACCCACGGAGTCGATCTGGCCCGATACGCGTGGCCGCACTTCGACGGTTTCCGGGGCCTCCAGGCGGCCGGTGAATTCGTCCCACTCGTTGATCGGCTGCTCGATGACCTTGGCAACGCTGACCTTGGGCGCGGCGGGAGCCTGCACGGCGTCAGGGGTGCGGCCACAAGCGCTGATCACCACCACTGCCAGGGCAGCGAGGGGAAAGCGCAAGGGTTTGATTGAGTGATCCATGGAGAACTCCGCCAATGTATTAGTAGTGGGCGGAGTGTGAGTGTCTTGCGCGCAACGCACGAATCGAACGCAGCGAAGGTCATTATCACGGGCAATGATATCTACACGACTACTATCGATGCCAGGCATGCGACCGTGCTTGCAGTTAAGCTCTGCAATGATATTGCCGCCGCACAGACCTTCGCACCCTCATTTGACATAGGCTTACCTTGCAGACTCATTCGCGCTTACCCGGCCCCTTTGGCATCGTTCTGCTCGGCATGCTGCAGATTCTGGTCTGGGGCGGCTCGTTCTTTCTCATGGCCGTGATGGCCGACCCGATCAGCCGCGATACTGGCTGGCCCAGCCAATGGGTCTACGGTGCGCTGTCCCTGAGCCTGATGGTTTCAGCGCTGGTCGCCCCTTGGTCCAGCCGGCTGATCGCCCGCTACGGCGGGCGCCCACAAATGGCGGCCAGCGGCGCGGTGGTGGCGTTGGGATTGTTGATCATGGGCGCCAGTCACGCCTTGGCGTGGTTCATGATGGCCTGGGCCGTAATAGGCATTGGCATGGCCATGGGTTTGTACGAAGCACTGTTCGCCACCCTCGGTGGGCTGTATGGCGAAGGCGCGGGCAAGGCCATCACTGGCATCACGCTGATTGCCGGCTTCGCTTCGACGCTGTCGTGGCCAGCGGTGGCATTGGGCATCGAGCACATCGGCTGGCGAGCGACGTGCGTCTGCTATGCACTGCTGCTGCTCGTCGTGGTCGCGCCGCTGTATTGGCGGGTGCTACCAGAGGGAGGGCGGGTCGAACTGCCGGCCAGATCGCAAGCCCAGGCGAGCACAATGGGGGTGGAGCGCAGCCTGTACCTGATGCTGACAAGTATGTTCGCCATCGGCGCGATCATCATGACCGCTATCGCTGTACAACTGGTGGCGGTATTGCAGGGGTTGGGGCACTCGTTGCCGATGGCCATCGGCCTGGCGGCCATGCTCGGCCCCAGCCAGGTGGCATCGCGGGTATTGCAGATCCTGGCGGGCAAACGTCACCCGATATGGACCGCGCTGGCCTGGGTCAGCCTGGTGCTGGCCGGGCTGCTGATGGTGGCGTTCGTGCCTGCAGCCACGGCCGTGGGTTTGCTGATATTTGGCTGTGGCAATGGCCTGCGAGCGATCGTGCGGGGGCTGCTACCGCTGGCGTTGATGCCGCCAGACCAGTACGTGCTGCTGATGGGGCGGATGTCTCGGCCGGCGTTGATCGGGCAGGCCGTGACACCAGTGGTAGGAGGCTTTCTGTTCGAGCATTACGGCGCCATCGGCGTGCTGTTGGCTCTCATCCTGCTGGCGCTTGCCAATGTGCTGTTGGTGGTGATGGTGATGCGCCGTGTGAGACACCAGGCCAACGGAGTGTGAAGGTCACCCTTGTGCAAATGCCAACAGTTTGTCGCCGGCGAGCCGGTAGCGTACCCACTCGGCCTGGGGCTCGGCCCCCAGAGATTGATAGAACTCGAGCGCCGGGGTGTTCCAGTCCAGCACGCTCCACTCGAAACGCCCGCATCCTTTGGCCACCGCTTCTCGGGCAATGTGCCGCAATACCTCACGACCAGCACCACCACCCCGTTGCTGGGGAGTGATGTAAAGGTCTTCCAGGTAGATGCCATTACGACCTTGCCAGGTCGAATAGCTGTAAAAGTACACGGCAAAACCGATGGCTTGACCGTCACGCTCACAAATAAGGCTGTGTACGTTGCTCCCCTCGTCGAACAGGGTTCTCTCGATGTCGGCCACAGTGGCGACCACCTCGTGACGCGCGCGTTCGTACTCGGCCAATTCGGTGATATACGCAAGGATCTGCGCGGCATCGTTACGAACGGCGGGGCGAATGCTCAAGCTCATGAAAGGCTTCCTTGGCTCCGAATGGGTACAGTGAGGTGTGTCTATATAATTTAAGTTAACTGTATCGGTCGCCGATCAGGCGACTGCACTAGTGTGACAGCACCCGCCATCATTCTGGAATATCTGCAATGTTTGCGTCTTTGGATCTACTCGGCGCCTTTATGCTGTTCGCCTTCGTCTCTTCCATCACTCCTGGGCCCAATAACACCATGTTGTTGGCATCGGGGGTGAATTTCGGAGTGCGGCGTTCGATCCCCCATGCCATGGGGATCAGCGTGGGTTTCATGGTGATGGTACTGGCGGTTGGGCTAGGGCTGGGCGAGGTATTCAAGGCCTGGCCGCCGCTATACAGCGTATTGCGCTATACCGGGGCGGCGTACCTGCTGTATTTGGCCTGGAAAATCGCAACCTCAGGTCCGCTCGCAACCGACTCGCCCAGTGCCCGTAAACCCTTGAGCTTCTGGGGCGCGGCGGCGTTTCAGTGGGTCAACCCAAAGGCCTGGGTCATGGCGGTAGGGGCGATCACAACCTATACGCCGGCTCAGGGCTACGTCACGAACGTGCTGGTGATTGCTGCGCTGTTCGCCTTGGTCAACCTACCCAGCGTAGGCGTTTGGGTGATGTTCGGCAGCGCGCTGCGCACTCTGCTGCACAACCCTCGCTGGCTGATGCTGTTCAATGTCCTGATGGCCGTGCTGCTGGTGATTTCGCTTTATCCCCTGCTATTTGTAGAATCGGCCTTTTCATGAACCATCGGGTGCAGTAAACCATGCAGTTGATCCCCTGGTCCTTCGAGGCCCGTGAAGGCTTTACCTTGCGTGGATGGCGTTCACCCGCCAGCGGCAAGCCGCTGCTGCACTTTCTGCACGGTAATGGCTTTTGTTGCCTGGCCTATCAGCCTTTGCTCATGACCCTGAGCGACCACTTCGATTTGTGGCTCAGTGATGTCCAGGGCCATGGTGACAGTGACCATGGTGGCGATTTTCTAGGCTGGAACCGCAGCGCAGCGTTGGCTATCGAGGCGTTCGAGGCTGGCCGCAGGGAGTATGGCGAAGTTGCTCGTTACGCCGTGGGGCATAGCTTTGGCGGGGTGTTGACCGGTTTGATGCTGGCCAGTGAACCGGGTCTGTTCGCGCGCGCGGTATTGCTCGACCCAGTGTTGTTCAGCCGGCGCATGCTGGGCGTGATGGGGGCGGCAGCGTGGGTTGGCCTGCACCGGCATCACGCCTTGGCTCGCAAAGCGGGCAGCCGACGCAGCCATTGGCCGAACCGGGAGTCGGCACGCGTATCGCTACAGGGGCGGGGCATTTTCAAGGGGTGGAGCGACGCCGCACTTGAGGCCTATGTCGAGCATGCCATCGGCGATTGTGGCGAGGGCGTGGTACTGAAGTGTCGACCCAGCCGGGAGGTGGAAATCTTCAGCTCGTTCCCTTCACGCATGTGGGCGCAAATGGGTTCGATCCAAGTGCCTACGCGGGTGCTCTATGGCGGGCAAACCTATCCGTTCGTGCCCCGCTCGGTGCAGCGCTTGTCAAGCCTCAACCCGCTGGTGAGCGCTCTTCAAGTTCCTGGCGGGCACTGCTTCATGCAAGAAGACCCAGCTATGGCCGGGCGCAAGGTGCTTGAGCATTTACTTGATTAAAGGATTGTTCTACTGGTGGAACAATCAATGCCAATATGCCTGGCTACCGGTCGATTAGTAGCGTTGCTAAGGTCTACCCAGTTTGAAGAGGAGGTTTCTCGTGAAAAAAATTCTGGGTATACACCGCAGCCCCCACGCTCATTGGGTGGGCGATGGTTTCCCGGTGCGCAGCCTGTTCACCTACGACGACCTGGCGAGCAAGATCAGCCCATTCCTGTTGCTCGATTATGCTGGCCCTCATGACTTCACCTCCACTAATGACCGGCGAGGTGTAGGCCAACACCCGCATCGAGGTTTCGAAACCGTCACCATCGTCTATCAGGGTGAACTGGAGCACCGCGATTCCACAGGAGCCGGTGGTTTGATCGGCCCCGGTGACGTGCAGTGGATGACGGCAGCCAACGGCATCATCCATGAGGAGTTTCACTCCCCGGCGTTCGCCCGCAGCGGCGGTACGCTGGAAATGGTCCAACTGTGGGTCAATCTGCCAGCACGGGACAAGCGCGCAGCCGCTGGCTACCAGACGCTGTTGTCAGCCGATATTCCAGTGCTGCAACTGCCAGGCAATGTTGGGAGCTTGCGTGTGATCGCTGGCGCTTATCAAGGCCTTAGCGGCCCTGCGAAGACCTTCACTGCGATGGACGTTTGGGACATGCAGTTGAATGCCGGCAGCACGCTGCAATTACCCATTGCGGCTGGGCGTAACGCCGCGTTGGTGGTGCTGCGGGGCACTGTGCGCGTCAACGGTGAGCGTGACGCAGGCCCGGCTAGCCTTGTGCTACTTGAGCGCGAGGGCGAGGACGTGGCCATTGAGGCGCTTGAGGGGGCCAGCTTGTTGTTGCTCAGTGGCGAACCCATCGATGAGCCGATTGTGGGGTATGGCCCCTTCGTGATGAACACCCAAGCAGAGATCGCGGAGTCTTTCGACGACTTTCACGCCGGACGCTTCGGGCATATGGCAGGGAATGCCGCTGATACTTCCCGTTGATCGATGCCCTTGGGCGACGCCGCGCCAATAAGCTTTTGTCCCAAGTGCCCGCCCACGCTTACCGCCTGTCGCGAAGTGCCAGCATTCGATCGAACAGTCGAAGGCGCCGGGCGTTCTTCCACTAAGGTGCTTAAGGATTCTTAGGCATCACCATTGCCAAAGACCATGGAAGGCCGCTTTGGCATGCTCATTCTCAATTGGCATCCTGCCCCTATGAGGCGTAATCACACAACAGGCCATCCACTCAAGAGAGGGTCGGACAATGTCGTTAATTGGCGTTTCAATGCTGGAAATGCGGCAAATCATCGAACAGGCCTGCCTGCCTGACCGTTGCGAAATCAGCTGCCCTGATGGTACTACTTTGACTATTCGGTTGGGGCAGGGCCAGAGCCTGGAGCAAGCCGTGACCCTGTCGGGTATCTCATTACAGAGCCTGAACAACTGCCGCGACCTGGTAAACCTCGTCGGTCAACTTCACACGCTGCGCGGCAAGCAGCCTAAGGTGATCAAGGCCATTGCCTGATGGCGAGTGTGGGCCGGTCAGTCAGTTGGCCGGCCCTGGTGTAGGGGCGGCGATCGCTAGTTCGAATACTACGCTGGCTATCTACCGCTCATTGCAGCTCAAGCAGCAAATTCAAGCCGCCGTCACCGCATTTTCCGTGGTGACGCACAAGCCCGTGATAACTGCGGCCATCCCAGATGAAAGCCACGCTATGAGCCCGCTCGACTTTGTGCGGCAAAGGTGGACATATGTGCAGCCGCAGCGCAGGGCGACCTTGCAGCGTCAGTGCTGCCATCTGACACTGGCATTCCACGGTTTGAGCGACTGGCCCGAACAGCGTGTCACGGACGTAGTCCAGGTGCAGGTTGGAGTTGGGTGCGCGGCCTGGCATTTTCATAGCTGCAGGCTGCCTTGAGCAGGGTAATTGAACGTGCAAAGAGTAGGCATTCGCAGCTGGCTCCTGGCTAAACGATGGCATATATCGTCTTTTTGAAGCTTAGCGGTGACGGATGTTCAATTAGTTTCAGGTTTTTTGCCAAGTGGCAGTCTTCAGGGAGTGTCGGTGGCTTGCAACTGCCACGTAGCTCATGGGTTACCTAGCCCCAATCAACCGGCTTTGCGCAGGGTGAGGTTGATCCGCCGCTCGCCCATTCGCGAATGCAGCCCTGGCTTGATCGGTAGCACACCATGGAAGCGCAGCCTGTCTTCGCCGCCCCACACCAGCACATCACCGTGACTCAGCGGTACCCGCACAGTGCGATCCGAGCGCTGCAACCCACCGAGCAGGAAAACCGCAGGCAGCCCCAGCGAAATTGACACGATCGGTTGCCCGAAGTCCCGTTCGTTGCGGTCCTGATGCAAGCTCAGCCGAGTGCCTGGCAGGTATTGATTGATCAGGCAGGCGTCCGGCACGAACCCTTCAAAGCCTGCTGCCAATGCTGCGCGGCCTGCCAGTTCAAGCAGCACCTGGGGTAGGGCAGGCCAGGCTTGGCCGCTGATTGGATCACTGGTTGTGTAGCGATAGCCCTTGGCATCACTGACCCAGCCCAGTGCCCCGCAGTTGGTCAATGCCACGGCCATGTTCAGCCCACCGGGTGTTTGCATATGCCGCAACGGCGCGGCCCGCAGCACCGGGCGTAGTGCATCGAGCAGTGGCTCAAGCACGCTCAGGGCGAAACCTGGCAATAGCACGGTCTGGCTGGCCAGGTGTTGCGGCTCAGGGCCGAACAAGTCGAGGTCGGACTGGATCACGGAGCGTATGCCTGGTTTGGGTTTAATACAGGAACGGCCTCTGGTTCACCCCTATGCAGACGAAGTCAGTGAACTCGGCGGGCAGGCTGGACGTTCATACAGGCATACTATGCGGGATATGGGGCGGCACGTGAAGACATCTGCTCAGCGGTCAGGGGAGCAAGACTCAGCTGAGTGCCCGTGCCACAACCGGCGGCGCTCAGCGTCATCCCAGTAGCCAATCAGGGCTGTTGAAATTACTCAATCGCCGATCGTCATCCGCGCATTCCAGAGCTTGTAGCCGCTCGCGCAGCAAGGCCTTCTGCAAACTGCGCTCACCCCCTGCCCAAGCCTGTTCAAGTACCACCAGTACCCTGCGTGGCAGGACACAAAACATCGGCTGCCAGTACCCACCCTGGCGCACCATTGCGGCACCATCGCCTGCTGCCGCGATCTGCCGCAGGTCATCGAGCAGCGGCCGGTCAACCAATGGCGCATCACAGGCCAGCAGCACCACCCAGTTATGCCTGGCTATCTTCAGCCCAGCTATCACCCCGGCCAGCGGCCCGGGAAAATCCGGGTCGCTATCGCTGACCAATTGGTCGGCATAAAGCCCGTATGCGTGCTGGTTGCGGTTGCAGGAAACCACCAGGTCATCGGTCAGTGGCCGAACGGTACGATGCAGATGCGCGATCAAAGGCTCGCCGCGCCAGTCCAGCAAGCCTTTGTCACGCCCGCCCATGCGGTGACCGCGGCCACCAGCGAGGATCAGTACGGAGCAGGGGGGCAGTGCAGCAGCCATGAAAAAAGGTCCCGGGCAGTCGATCCCCGGAACCCTCTCATTCAACGCCCGGCTTGTCCAGTCAGCCTTCGTCGGTCTGTACGCGTTCGGTTCTGGCACGGGCGCGACCGGCCAACCTCATCACCACCACGAAGAACACCGGCACGAATACCACCGCCAGCGTAGCGCTGAGCATCCCACCAATCACCCCGGTGCCAATGGCCTGTTGGCTCGCGGAGCTCGCGCCGGTAGCGATAGCCAGCGGTACCACACCGAGGATGAACGCCAGGGAGGTCATCACGATCGGCCGCAGCCGCAACCGTGCAGCCTGTACCGCTGCTTGAGTAGCGTCCATGCCTTGATCGACCAGGTGCTTGGCGAACTCGATGATCAAGATCGCGTTTTTGGCCGATAGCCCGATCAAGGTAATCAGGCCGACCTTGAAGAACACATCGTTGGGCATGCCGCGCAAGGTTACGGCCACTACCGCACCGAGCACCCCAAGCGGTACCACCAACAGTACCGCGGTAGGGATGGACCAGCTTTCATACAGGGCGGCGAGGCACAGAAACACCACCAACAGCGACAACCCCATCAGCAAAGGGGCCTGGCTGCCGGACAGCCGCTCCTGCAGCGAAAGGCCAGTCCATTCCAGGCCCGTACCGGCCGGCAACTGCGCCACCAGCCGCTCGATTTCAGCCATGGCCTCACCCGAGCTGTAACCGGCTGCCGGCTCACCGGAAATCGCCACCGCGGGGTAACCGTTGTAACGGGTCAACTGAACTGGCCCGCTGACCCACTTGGCCTGAACGAAGGCACTGAGCGGCACCATCTTGCCACTGCTATTGCGTACATGGATGCGCAACAGATCCTCGACTTGGCTACGTTGATCACCCTCGGCCTGGACCACCACTCGCTGCATGCGGCCTTGGTTGGGGAAGTCGTTCACATAACTGGAACCCACCGCCACATCCAGCACCGAGCCGATATCGTCGAACGAGACCCCCAGGGCGTTGGCCTGGCGACGATCGATTTCCAGTTGTACCTGCGGGCTCTCGGCCAGCGCGGCCTCGCGAACATTGGCCAGAACCTTGCTTTTGTTTGCATTGGCCAGCAGCTCGTCGCGAGCGGCCATCAGCGCCTCATGGCCCATACCGCCGCGATCTTGCAGGCGCAGCTCGAAGCCGGTCGACTCACCCAGCCCGTCGATGGGCGGTGGCAGCACGGAGTAGGCAATGGCGTCCTTGAGCTGGGTGAAAGCCTGCGTAGCTCGGTCGGCGATCGCCTGGGCACTGTCACCGGCGCCGCGTTCGGACCAGTCTTTCAGGGTAGTGAAGGCCAGGGCTGCATTCTGGCCGCTGCCTGAGAAGCTGAAGCCCAGAATCATGGTGGTGTTGCCCACGCCCGGCTCTTGGGCATTGTGCGCTTCGATCTGGGCCGCCACCTGCTCGGTACGCATGCGACTGGCGCCGGGCGGCAGCTGGATGTCCGTGATGGTATAACCCTGGTCTTCGGTGGGCAGGAACGCCGTGGGCAACTGGCTGAAGCCGTAACCGAGCACCGCCAGCAGCACGCCGTACAGCAACAGATAACGGCCGCTGCGTTTGATCGCCTGGATGACCCAGCCCTGGTAGCCGTCGCTGAGCTTTTCGAAGCGGCGGTTGAACCAGCCGAAGAAGCCTTTGCGTGCATGGTGCTCACCCTTGGCCAGCGGCTTGAGCAGGGTGGCGCACAGTGCCGGTGTCAGGCTCAGGGCAAGGAACGCCGAAAACAGGATCGACACGGCCATGGATACCGAGAACTGCTGGTAGATCACCCCCACCGAGCCTTTCATGAAGGCCATGGGCAGGAACACGGCGACCAGCACCAGGGTGATGCCGACGATGGCACCGCTGATCTGGCCCATGGCCTTGCGCGTGGCCTGTTTGGGCGTCAAGCCTTCTTCGGCCATGATCCGTTCAACGTTCTCCACCACCACAATGGCGTCGTCCACCAGAATGCCGATGGCTAAGACCATGCCGAACAAGGTCAGCACGTTGACCGAAAAGCCCAGCGCCAGCATCACGGTGAAGGTGCCCATCAGCGCCACCGGAACCACCAGCGTCGGGATCAGGGTGTAGCGCAGGTTCTGCAGGAACAGGAACATCACCGCGAACACCAGCAGCATGGCCTCGAACAGGGTAGTGATGACCTGCTGGATCGACACTTTGACGAACGGCGAAGTGTCGTAGGGGATGTCGTACTTCACCCCTTCAGGGAAATAGCGTGCAAGCTCCTGCATTTTCGCCCGGACCAAGGTGGCGGTTTCCATGGCGTTCGCCCCAGGCGCCAGCTGCACGCTGAAAGCGGTAGCGGGTTTACCGTTCAGGCGAGTGCCGTACTGGTAATCCTGGGCGCCGATCTGAACCCGTGCGACATCGCCAATGGTCACGCTGGAGCCGTCGGGCTTTGCCCGCAGGACGATGGCGGCGAATTCTTCTGGGCTGCTCAGTTGGCCTTTAACCACCACGTTGGCCGTGATTTCCTGAGTAGGGCGGGCTGGAAGATCGCCGATGCTGCCAGGGGCGACCTGAGCATTCTGCGCGGCGATGGCTTGCACCACATCATTGGGCGTGAGATCGAAACCGATCAGCTTACGGGGGTCGATCCAGATACGCATGGCGCGTTCGGAGCCATACAGCTGCGCCTTACCGACACCCTTGAGGCGGCGGATTTCGTTCATCACGTTGCGCGCCAGTAGGTCGGAAAGCGCAGTTTCATCCAGGCTGCCGTCCTCTGAGGTGAGGGTGCCGAGCAGCAGAAAACCGGTGGACACCTTCTCCACCTGCAGGCCTTGCTGGGTCACCTGACGCGGCAGGCGCGACTCGACCACCTTGAGGCGGTTCTGCACATCGACCTGGGCCAGGTCCGGGTGCGTGCCCGGCTCGAAGGTTGCAGTGATGGTGGCGCTGCCCAGGCTGCTTTGTGATGAGAAATACAGCAGGTTGTCGGCACCGTTGAGTTCCTGTTCGATCAAGCTCACTACGCTTTCATCCAGGGTCGCCGCCGAGGCGCCTGGGTAAACGGCATAAATCTCCACTTGCGGCGGTGCTACGTTGGGGTACTGCGCCACCGGCAATTGAGGGATGGCCAGTGCGCCAGCGAGCAGGATGAACAGTGCGATTACCCAGGCGAAAATCGGGCGGTCGATGAAGAACTGCGGCATGGATCAGGCCCTCACTGGCCGTTGTGCTGGACGATGGGTTGCGCGCTGGGGGCAAGCTGAACTTGATCGCCCGCCTTGATGTGCTGCAAGCCTTCGACCACCACCTGTTCACCGGGCGCCAGGCCCTCGCTGACTTGCCAGCGGTCGCCCTGAGCGCTGCCCAGTACCACCTGGCGTTCGCTCACCCGGGCCTGGGCGTCCACCACCAGCACCTTCGGCACCCCGGCACTGTCGCGCACGACAGCCCGCTGCGGCACACTCAAGCCTTCGGGCTGGACGGCCTGCTCCAGGCGCACGCGCACATAGCTGCCCGGCAGCAGGTCAAGGTTAGGGTTGGGGAATTCACTGCGCAGTGTGATCTGATTGGTGCTGGGATCAACGCTGATGTCGGAGAACAGCAGCTTGCCGGCGAACGGGTAGGCACTGCCATCGTCCTGAATCAAGGTGGCACTGGCCTGGCCATCGCTGGCCTGCTGCAATTGACCGTCGCGCAGTGCACGGCGCAGCGCATTGAGTTCGCGGGTCGACTGCGTGACATCGGCATGAATCGGATCAAGCTGCTCGATGGTGGCAAGTGGTGTGGTTTCGTTCTGGCCGACCAGGGCACCTTCGGTCACCAGGGCACGGCCGATGCGCCCGGCGATCGGTGCAGTGACGGTGGCATACCCGAGGTTCAGCTTGGCGCGCTCCAGCGCTGCCTTGGCTTCGGCAACGGCGGCATCAGCCTGCAGAAACGCCGCCCGGGCATTGTCGTACTCCTGGCGGCTGACGGCGTTTTCATCGACCAGTTGACGGTAGCGTTGCTCTTGCAGGCGCGCCTGATACAGCGTGGCCTGGGCTCTGGCCAAGGCTGCGCGGGCGCTATCATGGTCGGCCTTCAAGGGCGCCGGGTCGATGAGAAACAGCACATCGCCTTGTTTGACGTCGCTGCCTTCGCGGTACACCCGCTTGAGCACCACGCCAGCGACGCGTGCGCGCACCTGTGCCGTGCGCGGTGCGAGGATGCGCCCGCTAAGCTCGGTGGTAATTGCCTGCGGCTGCAATTGCAGGGTCTCGACGCGAACCTGGGCAAGGGGCTGTTGTTCGTCAGGCTGGGTTGCGTCGTCGCAACCGGCCAGCATCAGCGTGAGCAGGGCCACCAGCGCCAACGGGCGCGGGAGGGGTGGGTAAGTGATAGGCATGCGGGTCTTCCAATGATGAGCTCGCCTATCCTAAGGCAACCGCTGCTGGGGTAGCTGTTAACAGCTGTAGAGGCTGTGTGAAAAAGTGTTAAGAACAGCCCTGCCTGTGACCAGGTTTCTATATTCTTCACGGACCTGCCCCGGCCTTGTTGCCGATCAACCCGTTCCCACAAGCTAACTTTCATGCCCAACATTCTTCTGGTCGAAGACGACAGCGCGTTGTCCGAGCTGATCGCAAGCTACCTGCAACGCAACGATTTCCACGTCCGGGTGATTGCCCGTGGCGACCATGTGCTGGAGGCTTTTCGGGAGGACAAGCCGGACCTGGTGATCCTCGACCTCATGCTGCCAGGCATCGATGGCTTGCAGTTGTGTCGCCTGTTGCGTCAGGAGTCGCTGAGCCTGCCGATCCTGATGCTGACCGCTCGCGACGACAGCCATGATCAGGTGCTCGGCCTGGAGATGGGCGCCGACGATTATGTGACCAAGCCCTGCGAGCCACGGGTATTGCTGGCTCGCGTGCGCACCTTGCTGCGTCGCAGCAGCGTCAATGAACCACGGCTGGACAACCATCAGATCGTCATCGGCGGCTTGGTCATCGACCTGGCCGAGCGCTTGGTCAGCTGGCGTGGCGAGGAAGTCGAGCTGTCCAGCGGCGAATACAACCTGTTGGTGGTGCTGGCGCGCAACGCCGGTGTGGTGCTCAGCCGCGACCGCATCCTTCAGCAACTGCGCGGTATCGAATTCAACGGCACCGACCGCTCAGTGGACGTGGCCATTTCTAAGCTGCGCCGCAAGTTCGACGACAGTGCCGGCGAAGCGCGCAAGATCAAGACCGTGTGGGGCAAAGGATATTTGTTCAGCCGCGTCGAGTGGGAGTGTTGAGCGAGCATGCTGAAGATTCTGGTGCGCCTTTATCTGTTGGTCATCGTGGCTTACGCCGGCGCACTGCTGTTGATACCGGACGCCATCGTCGGCCTGTTTCACGATCGCTTCATGGCCTACAACCTGGATCAGGCCAAAGGTGTGCAGTCGCTGATTGTCCGCCAGTTCCGTCAGGTGCCGCAGCAGCAATGGCCGGCGGTGGAGCAAGACCTTGCCAAAGTGTTCGCGCCCTTGCAGGTCCAGCTGTTGCGCCGTGATCAGGCCGAGCTCAGCGCTGCCGAGCAAGCGCGTCTTGAGCATGGCCTGTATGCCGTGCGCATTGGTGACTGGGGCTACTACGAGACCGTGTTGGCGCCCTTGGACGGGACTTGGCTGGTGAGCCTGCATTCACCCCCCGACCCGCTGGATATCAACGTCCTGTCCTGGGGTGTGACGGTGCTGATTGGTGCGGCGATGCTCGGCTGCCTGCTGCTTTGGGTATGGCCGCACTGGCGCGACCTTGAGCGCATGAAGGAAACCGCACGGCGCCTGGGCCAGGGGCAGATGTCCGAGCGCACGCATATTTCGCCGCACTCCAACATCGGCGAACTGGCCAGTGTTTTCGATACCATGGCCAGCGACCTCGAACGCCACGTCAACCAGCAGCGCGAGCTGCTCAATGCCGTCAGCCACGAGCTGCGAACCCCGCTGACCCGGCTGGATTTTGGCCTGGTGCTGCTGTTTGACGAAGTCCCTGCTGCCAGCCGCAAACGCCTGCTGGAATTGGTCGGGCATGTGCGTGAGCTGGATGAACTGGTGCTCGAACTGCTGTCTTACAGTCGCCTGTACAACGCCGATCAGGCTCGCGAGCGGGTCGAGGTATCGTTGCTGGAGCTGGTCGACAGTGTACTGGGCGGGTTTGCCGAAGAGCTCGATGCCCGGGGTATTCAATGGGAAGTGCAGGCCGAAGCCAGTCTGCCACGCTTTGTGCTCGACCCGCGCCTGACCGCCCGAGCGGTGCAGAACCTGGTGCGCAATGCCATGCGCTACTGCGACACGAGCATTTTGTTGCGCTTGCGCCTGGAACAAGACGGCGCCTGCCTGCTGACCGTGGAGGACGACGGCATAGGCATTCCGGTGCAGGAGCGTGAGCGGATATTCCAGCCCTTCTACCGGCTTGACCGCAGTCGTGACCGCAACACGGGCGGGTTTGGCCTGGGGTTGGCAATCAGTCGACGGGCGATCGAAGGGCAGGGTGGTCAGCTGAGCGTGACGCAATCGGCGTTGGGAGGGGCACAATTCACCATTCGCTTACCCGCAGGTTAGCCCCTGTGCTTTTGATCGCTCAGGCCTTGCGCGCAGTTGCACGGTGCGTTGGTTGAGGGCGCGGTCGAGCTTGCGCAGGCTTCAAACTGGGGCTTTCTATTGGCCCTTTCATCTTGTAGCTTGGTACGCCGATTCTTCAAGGAAGCTGAACATGCAAGGCAAGGCGCGCAAGATCGTCCAGGCCATTCTTTACGAAGCCATCGCCGTAGCCTGTGTGGCACCGGCGCTGGAGCTGGCGTTCGGTGCCGGTATGGCCCAGTCGGCGGTACTGTCGGTACTGATGTCGGGCATCGCCATGAGCTGGAACATGGCCTATAACTGGGCGTTCGAGCAGTGGGAGGCGCGACAGCAGCAACGCGATCGCACGTTCCTGCGGCGCCTGTTGCATGCGCTGGGCTTCGAGGGCGGACTGGTACTGATCCTGTTGCCGCTGGTAGCGTTCTGGTTGCAAGTAAGTCTGTGGGCTGCGCTGCTGACCAACCTTGCACTGTTCGTGTTCTTCTTCGTTTACGCCTTCGTCTTCCAATGGGGCTTTGACAAGGTCTTCGACGTACCGCTGTCGGCTCAGCAAGGCAAATGTTGACTTCGCGGGGGCCGGCAGGCTAACGTCCTTTGCCATGAACACCTTCCAGCACGTGAACGCCATTATTATTACCGCCATCATCAGTTTGGCGGGCTAGCGCTTACGTGCACCGAACCCGCCCTGGAGGCGGGTTTTTTCTCTCTGACTCCTGGGCACCGAACAAGCCAAGGAGTTGCCCTCGATGACCAGCCTCAACCTAAACCCTCGTACGTCCTCTTCAGCGCAGCATTTGCTGTCGGAGCAGGTACGCCGCATCCTGTCTGCGCCGGTATACGACCTGGCAGTCGAGACGCCTCTGCAAGCGGCGCCAGCGCTGTCCGAGCGCCTTGGCAATCACGTGCTGCTCAAGCGTGAAGACTTGCAGCCAACCTTCTCGTTCAAGATCCGCGGCGCCTACACCCGGCTGTCGCGCCTGACCCAGGCCCAGCGCGAACGTGGCGTCATCACGGCTTCTGCAGGTAACCATGCCCAGGGCGTTGCCCTGGCGGCGGCGCACCTTGGCATGAAAGCCACCATCGTCATGCCGACCACCACGCCCTCACTCAAAGTCGAAGGGGTACGCTCGCGCGGCGGCCATGTGGTGCTGCATGGCGAGAGCTTTCCCCATGCGCTGGCTCACGCTTTGAAACTGGCCGACAGTGAACAAGCGACCTTCGTACCACCGTTCGACGACCCAGATGTGATCGCCGGCCAAGGCACCGTGGGCATGGAGATCCTGCGCCAGCAGCCCGGCGCCCTGGACGCGATCTTCGTGCCGGTTGGCGGCGGCGGCCTGATTGCCGGCATCGCCGCCTACGTCAAATACCTGCGGCCTGAGGTCAAGGTCATTGGCGTCGAACCCGAAGACTCCAACTGCCTGCAGGCGGCCATGACGGCCGGCGAGCGAGTGATCCTGCCGCAGGTCGGTACCTTCGCCGACGGCGTGGCGGTGGCGCAGGTGGGCGCTCACTGCTTCGAACTGTGTCGGCATTTCGTCGATGAAGTGATCACGGTCAGCAGCGATGAGTTATGCGCGGCCATCAAGGACATCTACGACGATACTCGCTCGATCACCGAGCCTTCCGGCGCCCTGGCGGTAGCCGGGATCAAGCGCTACGTGGCCCGTGACGGTGTGCACGGCCAGACCCTGGTGGCCATCGATTCTGGTGCCAATGTCAACTTCGACCGCCTGCGGCACGTCGCTGAGCGGGCCGAGCTTGGCGAGCAGCGCGAAGCGATCATCGCCGTTACCATCCCTGAGCAGCCCGGCAGCTTCAGGGCCTTCTGCCAAGCGCTGGGCAAGCGGCAGATCACCGAGTTCAACTATCGCTTCTACCCCGGCAAGGAGGCTCGACTGTTCGTTGGCGTGCAGACCCACCCGCAACATGATCCGCGTGATCAACTGCTGGCCAGCCTGCAAGGGCAGGGGTACAGCGTGCTTGACCTGACCGATAACGAATTGGCCAAGTTACATGTGCGCCACACCGTGGGTGGGCATGCAGCACCCGGGGCAGATGAGCGGGTGCTGCGGTTCGAATTCCCCGAGCGACCGGGAGCGCTGCTGGGGTTCCTGGAGCGGCTGGGCAAGCGTTGGAACATCAGCTTGTTTCACTACCGTAACCACGGCGCAGCCGAGGCTCGGGTATTCGCGGCGCTTGAAATACCCGCCCAAGAGCAAGCAGGCTTGCCCCAGGCGCTGGATGAGATGGGCTACCGCTACTGGGACGAAACCGCCAATCCGGCCTATCGGCTGTTCCTTGGCTAACGTTGTCCTGGATCAACACCGTGTTTAGTGATCAGGCGGATCCTCCTGGGCAGACAGACCAGCCAGGAGGACCCGGTCATGAGCAGCACCTTTTTCATTCCGCCCGTCAACATCATGGGCATCGATTGCCTTGAAGAGGCCATGGTCGCGATCGCAGGCTACGGCCTGCGCAAGGCGCTGATCGTTACCGACCAGGGCTTGGCCAAGGCAGGCGTCGCCGCTCGCATCGGCCGTATGCTGGCCTTGCAGGACATCGATTCGGTGGTATTCGACGGCGCCAAGCCCAACCCCAGCATTGCCAATGTCGAGGCCGGCCTTGCCCTGTTGCAGCGCGAGCGCTGCGACTGCGTAGTATCGCTGGGCGGTGGCTCGCCCCACGACTGCGCCAAAGGGATTGCCCTGTGCGCCACCAACGGTGGGCATATCAGCGACTATGAGGGTGTCGACCGCTCCAGCAAGCCTCAGCTGCCGCTGATTGCCATCAACACCACGGCGGGCACGGCCAGCGAAATGACCCGCTTCTGCATCATCACCGACGAGCAGCGCCATGTGAAAATGGCTATCGTCGACCGAAATGTGACGCCCATTCTTTCGGTCAACGACCCCGCACTGATGGTGGCCATGCCAAAAGGGCTGACCGCTGCCACTGGCATGGATGCCTTGACCCATGCCATCGAGGCCTACGTTTCCACCGCTGCCACGCCAATCACCGATGCCTGCGCGCTCAAGGCAATCAGCCTGATCAGCCAGAATTTGCGCCAGGCCGTGCACGATGGCAGCGATCTGGTGGCGCGGGAGAATATGGCCTACGCGCAGTTTTTGGCCGGCATGGCGTTCAACAATGCATCGCTGGGCTACGTGCATGCCATGGCACACCAATTGGGTGGCTATTACGATCTACCGCACGGGGTGTGCAATGCCGTTCTGTTGCCGCATGTGCAGCGCTTCAACGCCACGGTCTGCGCCGCCCGCTTGCGCGATGTGGCCAAGGCCATGGACGTCAAAGTCTGTGCGCTGGATGAGGCGCAGGGCGCAGGCGCAGCGATTTCGGCCATCGAGCACTTGGCCGCCGCGGTAGGTATCCCGGCAGGCTTGGCTGAATTGGGCGCCAAGTTCGAAGATGTGGGCATTCTGGCGCACAACGCCCTGAAGGATGCCTGTGGGCTGACCAACCCGCGCCCAGCTAGCCAGGATGAGATCGAGGGAATCTTCCGAGCGGCGTTCTGACAGAGACACAGATGTGGCGGAGCCGGCCTCTTCGCGGCTGAAGCCGCGCCTACGCTAATTGCGCCAGCTTCAAGATCGGCGCGTCGCTGTTGGCGCGGCGGTCGTGACGAAGCTGGCGGCTTGGGCTCAGCGCTCGCGCATGAAGAACCCGGCCACGTACTTGCGAAATGTATCGAGGCTCTTGAAGTCGGCGTAGCGCTTGAAGTTTTCCGCATCGGGCTCTGGCCCGATCGGTTGCTCCAGCAACGACACCGACAACACCCGGTCCTGATCCGAGGTCAGCACCAGTTCATCCATCACCTGCCCGCCGATCACCGGCCGACGCATCTGGACTTTGACGCCTTTGCTGGCCATCCAGTCGATCAGCGACACCAGTGCCTTGAGCGGCTCTCGCTCCTCATCGCGGTAAACCGGAAACAGCTGGGCGCGCGAGAGCACGGGTACGCTGGCCACGTGAATCAGCTCGTAGAACTGGCTGCCCGCTGTGGCCGGCGAGTACAGTGCCAGGGCCAACAATGGGCCTGACGCCCGGCTGCCACCCCAGTACAGATGGTGCCCCTGAAAATCGAAGCCGTCCTCGCTACGGTTATTGAACAGCTTGCGCCCCCTGATCTGCTCCACACAGTCCAGCAACAGGCCATGGCGCCGGTGGCTGCCGAAGACCGTGGCTTCGCGCAGCCGCGCCTTGAGCATCATCATGTGCTTCATGTCCAGGCGGGTTTCCAGGTAGTTACTGGCCGGCACCCGCTCGAGCAGCGGGTACCGACTGGCGACACTGCGCAGTTCGGCAAATTGCCCGGTCAGGTCCTTTTTCAGGTGCGTAGCGTAAAGGTTAAGGCCGCTGGTCTCTATCCACGTCAGCAGCAACGACAAGAGGCGCTGCTGCTCTCGCCGCCCTGCGCCCTCAGCGGTGGATGCAGTAGGCTCGTTGTCCATGCGGTAATCACCGATCAGCCGTAGCGGTGTATCCGGTGCCAGCCAGGCGGCAGGGGCTAGGGGTTCATCCCCTCGGTCGTCGGCTTCGCGTTCGTCCTTGGTGAAGGGGCAGCCCGGCGCATGTTCGGCGGTGCCGGGGTTGTTCTTCAAGAACAGCGTGCCGGTGCTGCCGTTGAGGGTGACATTGAGCACCGGCAGGGCGTCCTTGCGGCAATCGCAGGCCAGCCACTGATTGGCGCTACGCACCTTCATCAGCAACTGATTGGCTTGCAACAGGCGTGGCCCGACGAGGTGGCCGGTGGCGAAAGCGACCAGCAGTTCCTCTTCAGCCGGGGTCAGGCTGCGCACCTGCGCGGCGGTTTTGTCGATGATTCGCATGAAGCAGCTCCAAGCTACGAGCCTCAAGCTTCAGGCAAACTCGCCGCGCTTTCAACTGATGGCTTAGTTATCGGCAAACATCTTTGCCGCGCGCGCACGGATCTCATCGGGGCTGAGGTCTTCCTTATGGGTGGCGACGAACCACTGGTGGCCGAACGGGTCTTTCAGTGAGCCGCTGCGATCCCCGTAGAACTGGTCCTGAACCGGATGCAGGGCAGTAGCACCAGCGGCAATGGCCTGGGCAAAGACACGGTCGCAGTCTTCGACATACAAGTGCAGGCCTACCCCAGCGCCGGCTAGTTTCTGGCTGGCAGTCAGGCCGCCTTCCATGTCGCAGGGGTCGGCCAGCATCAGCGAGGAGTCGCCGATGCGCAGTTCGGCGTGGCCGACACGGCCTTCAGGGCCTTCCAGGCGGAACATTTCGATGGCGCCAAAAGCTTGCTTGTAAAACTCGATAGCCTTGGCCGCGCCGTGGATGCAAAGGTAGGGGGTGAGGCTATGCTGGCCATCTGGGATGGGTTTGGCGGGCATGGTGGACGCTCCTTGACGAAGGGGCGCCGGGCGGCGCCCTGATGCTTAGAGTCGTCTGGAATGAGGGAAAATCGACCCTGACGCTAGATCGATTTTCCATAAGCGCAGCCGTTAGAAGATGTAATCGGTGGTCAGGAAGCTTGACTGGCGGTTGCGAATGATCTCGCTGATCAGTTCTTTATTGGCCGCTTGGAAGCGCGTTGCGACCAACGTCCGAATGGAGAAAACCCGCAAGGCATCGTCCACCGACAACGTACCTTCGGCGCTGTTTTTGCGACCGTTGAACGGGTAAGTGTCAGGGCCCCGCTGGCACTGCGCATTGAGATTGATACGGCCAACCTGGTTGGCGAATATATCGACCAGGTTGCCGATGGTGGCCGGGTCATTGCCGAACAGGCTGAGCTGTTGGCCGTAGTCGGAGTCCAGCACGTAGTCGATCACCGTCTGCAGGTCACGATACGGGACTACGGGTACCACCGGGCCGAACTGCTCTTCGTGGTACACGCGCATGTCGCTATTAACCGGGTAGAGCAGGGCGGGGTAGAAGAACGAACCGCGGCTCTGCCCGCCAGCTTCGTTGAGCACCTGGGCGCCTTTGGCCTTGGCATCGGCCACCAATTGATCGAGGTAATCGACTTTGCCTTGCTCCGGCAGCGGTGTCAGCGCCACGCCAGGCTCCCAGGGCATGCCGGGCTTTAGTGCGGCAAGCTTGCGCTTGAACTTGTCGAGGAACGGTTCGACCACATCTTCGTGCACGAACAGTATCTTCAGCGCCGTGCAACGTTGGCCATTGAATGAAAGCGCACCGGTCACGGCCTCTTCAACGGCATTGTCCAGGTCGACCTGGGGCAGGATGATGCCGGGGTTCTTCGCATCCAGGCCCAGGGCGGCCCGCAGACGGTGGGGCCGTGGGTGAAGTTTTTTCAGGTCGCTGGCAGCCTTGTGGGTGCCGATGAAGGCGAACACATCGACCTTGCCACTGGCCATCAGGGCACTGACCGTTTCCCGGCCACGGCCGTAAATCACATTGATCACCCCTGGCGGGAAACTGTCGCGGAACGCCTCCAGCAGAGGGCGGATCAGCAAAACGCCGAATTTCGCCGGTTTGAACACCACCGTGTTGCCCATTATCAGTGCAGGGATCAGCGTGGTGAAGGTTTCGTTGAGCGGGTAGTTGTAAGGGCCCATGCACAGCGCCACGCCCAGCGGTGCGCGACGGATCTGGCCCAACGTGCCTTGCTCAAGCTCGAAACGGCTGGAGCGCCGGTCGAGGTCCTTGAGCGCATTGATGGTATCGACGATGTAGTCACAGGTGCGGTCGAACTCCTTCTCGGAGTCCTTGAGGTTCTTGCCGATCTCCCACATCAACAATTTGACCACTGCAGTGCGTTGCTCGCGCATGCGCGCCAGAAAGGTCTCGACGTGTGCAATACGCTCGGCAACCCGCATGTTCGGCCAGGCACCACGGCCCTTGTCGTAGGCGTTCACGGCGGCGTCCAGGGCAGTGAGGGCGGTGTCGGCATCGAGCAATGGCGCACTGCCGAGCACCACTTGGCGCTCGCCGTCGGCATGCTTGAGCCACACTGGGCTGCGCACGGTGGCCAAAGGCCCGCTCCAATGGCGCAACTCGCCATTGACCAGATAGTCGCGTTGCTCCAACGGCCCTTCCAGGCGCCAGTTTTCAGGGATGTCGCCGGCGGCAGGAAATAGCGAATCGAGCAGATGATCCATGGTACTGCACCTCACATGTCCGGTTAGGTGAAACGCTTCAGCTTCGAGCATGCACCTTGCTCAAGAAAAACTCCAGTGTGGCTCAATAACGCGACAGTGGCGCCGATACAGGGGCAATCGCTTACACCAACAGGCCTATGACCTCGCACAATCGCTCAATCAAACACGAACGAACATCTGCCGCCGCCCGGTTGCGTCATGTGCTCAGTCCACTGACGCCAATCGGCCTATTGCTGACCGGTATCGGTGTGTCCATGGTACTTGGCCATGCAGATATCCAGCGCCAGAGCAGCCCCCAGGCTACTAGTCTGTTCCACTCACCGCTCTTCTGGTTCGCCATGATCTGCAGTGGCCTGCTCAGCCTGTTCGTTGCCCGGATCAACCGCAAGCAGCGCCAGCTCCACCGGCGTAATTGCCGACTGCAGCGCTCCCAGGCCCAGCTCGAACGCCTGGCGCACTACGACACCATCACCGGCTTGCCCAACCGGGTGCTGTTCCAGCGGCAATTGGCCCAGGCTACCGCTCAAGGCCATGGCCTGGCCGTGCTGCTGCTGGATATAGACGGTTTCAAACAGGTCAACGACAGCTTGGGGCATGCCATGGGCGATTTGCTCTTGCAGCAGGCCACCGCGCGTTTTGTGCAAGAGCTGGGCGGCGGCGACCGGGTTTGCCGTTTGGGTGGTGACGAATTCGTGTTCATGCTTCAAGGCACCCAGATACAGGTCAGCCAACAGCTACGCCAGCTGCTGCGGTGCCTGCAACGGCCATTTGACCTCAACGGCAATACCGCCCTGGTGACCGGCAGCATCGGCATAGCATGGTGCCCGCAGCATGGCGAAGATGTAGACAGCCTGCTGCGCCATGCCGACACCGCCATGTATGCCGCCAAGGAGGGCGGGCGCAACGCCTGGCGTGCTTACCACCCTGACATGACAGCGCGGCTGCACCAGCGCCTGGAACTGGAACGCAACTTGCGCCGGGCGTTGCAGGAGAATGAGTTCGAATTGTGGTACCAGCCCAAGATCGACCTTTTCAGTGGCCAGCTCGAAGGCGTCGAGGCCCTGCTGCGTTGGCGGGACCCAGAGCATGGGTTGATCCCGCCTGGGGAGTTCATTCCGCTGGCCGAGCGCAGTGGCCTGATCATCCCGCTGGGCGAGCGCGTCCTGGACCTGGCCTGTGCGCAGTTGGCCCAGTGGTGTGCCGCCGACTGCCTGCCCGGGCCCTTGGCGGTCAACGTGGCAGCGCTGCAGATCGAGCGAAGCGACTATGTTTCGAGCCTCGCCATGGCGCTTGAGCGTTATGGCCTGGCGCCACATCTGCTGGAAGTGGAGATCACCGAGAGCCTATTGATGGAAAGCCAACAGCAGGCCTGTGAGGCGTTGGCCCAGTTGCAAGCGATGGGCGTGGCCACGGCGGTGGACGACTTCGGTACAGGCTATTCGTCGTTGGCCTACCTGCGTGCCTTGCCTATCGATCACCTGAAGATAGACCGGGCATTCATCAAGGATTTGCCAGATGACGATGATGCAGTGGCCATAGCACGGGCTATCATCGATCTCGGCCATGCATTGGGGTACCGCATCACCGCCGAAGGTATCGAGACTCAGCAGCAGTATGACTTTCTGCGCAATGCCGGATGTGATCAAGGCCAGGGCTATTTGCTGGGTCGGCCGATGCCGGCCGCGCAGTTGCAGAGGTGGATGGCAGACAATCCTCGAACGGCGCGTGCGCCAAGTTGAGCGGGCCTGTGGGGGGTGGCCGCTCATATAGCAAAGTCGATGTCGGATAATCGAATGAGTGGGCTTTTTTGACGCCAAGAAATACCTTCAGATACTGTCAAAATGCCGCTTGCCAATACCTGATGGCGCACCTTAAATTGTTACTGGATGTAAGCTGACTAACCTTCATATAACACCTGTATATCAATGTTTTATATGAATATCAGCAAGTTTTCATGCTCTGTCCCGCTCAGTTTCATTGGCATCAGCGAAGGACGTTGAAAAAGACATGAATGCAAAACTCAAAGCTATGGCACGAAGCTTCATCTCGCCATCGATGCGTTATGAGCTGCGCACTGTCTCAGACAAATTACGCGAAACGCTGGCCCGCGCCTGTTTCTGGAAGTGGGAAATCGCACGGTTCAGCCTACGCCAGCAGAGCCCCTACGACATCCTCTATGTAGGCCGCAAACATCAACGGGAGATGGCTGCGCTGCTGATAGGAGGCAAGGACCCGTCGCCGGTAGAACGCATGGCCCGGGACGCAAAGCGCCCAGTGGTAGTGGTGAGTGAGTTGCCCACCGCAGGGGCATTGTCGGTTCCGCACTTTGTCAGTGCGGTGGTGCCCTTGGGGCGCCCGTTGGATGAGATCATCGCCCGCTACGACAGCGAACTGCGCCGCACTATCCGCAAGAACCGCCCGCTGTATCAGATGCGCCCGGTGGCGTCGGACGAGGAAATCGCCATGGCCGACCGCGATCTGTTGCGCCCGTACGCCACTGCACGCCAAGGCAGCAGGGCGGCGCAGTTTCCCACCGAGGAGGTGTTCCGCCTGGCCAAGGAGTACGGGCGTCTGGATCTGATTACCCTGAACGGCGAAGTGGTAGCCTGCCACCTTGGCTGTGAGGTCATCCGCGGTGGCAAACGCTATTGGAGCACGTTGCGCTTCGGCTACTGCGAAAGCGTCTTCAGCGATGCCAAAAAACTGCGAGAAGTCAATTCCATGACCACGTTCATGACGCTGGAATGGGCACTGGCCAACGGTTTCGATTACCACGATATCGGCTTATGCGTTGCGCGCCCGGACGACGGCTTGCTCAAGTGGAAGCGCAGGCGTGGCGGCGATGTGGACACGCTGAACAATCACGCCTGCCTTTTCGTGCGCTTGCCCGCTACCGGTAAGGCGGATTTTCTGTGGGAAACCCCGCTGTTTGCCATGGAAGGCAACAAAGTCACCTTACACTTGGGCCTGCCAGCTGAGGCCAGTGAGGAGGAAATTGCCAGCCGTTACCAGGAAATGGTGTTTGGCGGCTTGCATAAGATCTACCTCTACAGCGCCCCCCAGGCAGGGGAGGCTTTTCTGCAGACCCTGCGCAACCGTTATGCTGGCTTCCCCAGCCCTCCGATTCTTCAGCAGGTGGCCTGTCGCTGACCGGCGGCCTTACCTTCGCAAGTACTGACCTGGCCTTCAAAGGAGGGCGCGAATGGGTACTGATATTTCCAGGTTCGCTTCATCGAGCGCTCTGCGCCGGGATCGGTGGACGCTGGCGGCATACCGCGAGGTGCTGCGCAAGCGGCTGGGTCAGCAACCGGGCCTTGAACTCAAGAGCCTGGCCGAAAGAAGCTGGGATATCGCCCCTGGTGGCAGCACGGTTTCGCCTGCGGCCGTGTTCCTGCCCGGCCAGATGGAGCGTGTAACAGGCTGGCAGGAAAAAGAGTTCTTCCCCTATGTACACCCAGGGCCGACCATGCAAGGCGGGCTCACAGTCACCCATGGCCCTACACGCGGCTACTTGCTCAAGGATGTGTGGTTGATCGACGGGGCGCTTTACAAGGGCAAAGCCAGCCAGTGGTTGTCATTGCGCCAGGTCAGCGTCCCATCGGTCAGGGTCGAGCACGAGGTCGAGCGCGCGGCCATTTATTGCACCCACAACGGCAACAGTTGGTTCGGCACCTGGCTGATGGAGGACTGCCCGACCTATGCCTTGGCTTGCAATGAAGGTGTGCCGGTCACCATTGCACCGTCAGCGCGCTATCCGCTGTTCACCCAGGCCCCTGCCTATGAGGCTTGGCTAGGGATGCAACCGCTGCGGCTGCGTACGGCGTTTTTTCGTGAGCTGGTGGTGTTTGACGACATGAGCAACAACTTCAGCCGCTACCAGCGCTTTCGCGACATGGGCCACAAACTGCTGGCTCACGTGGCCCATGTGCCCCACCCAGGGGTCTTCATTCTGCGTGGGGGCGACGGCGAGCGACGCATGTTGCGCAACGAACTGGAAGTGGCTGAGCATCTGCGTAAGCTTCACGGTTTCAAGGTCGTGGACCCGCTTAAGATGCAGGTGCCGGACATCGTCGCAGCCTGTGCCGGCGCCCGCGTGGTGATGGGGGTAGAAGGTAGCCAGTTGGTGCATGGCGTCAATGTCCTGCAGCCAGGTGGCGTGGTGTTCACCTTGCAGCCGCCTAACCGTTTTGTCAGCTATTACAAATTCTTGACTGACCGTGATGGCCAACATTTCGCTTTCGTGGTCGGCAGCCCGGAAGGTGAGGGGTTCACCATCAGTATCGATGAAGTGGAGCGAACGCTCGACATGCTACCGGGTTGAACACAGGCCGAGCCCGACTTATGCAGCGGGTGATCTAACGCTTGCGTTATTCACGTTTGAACTCAATGTTATTGACGGATTAGTGGCGCTGTCGTTGTGACGGCGTCTCGCACATTTGTAGTGGGTCAGTCACTGCGCTGTAAATACATGAAATAGAGCCAACTTTTCGGATAATAAATAGCCAGAGAGGGCCTGCAATATCCGACGACGGCTTTCTGACGCAATGGCGGCATGGTGATTAATTTATATTATGGTGTCGGATCGTTGACGTAGTGTCACTCTGCCCATAAG
Source organism: Pseudomonas sp. KCJK9000 (assembly GCF_046230725.1). Taxonomy (NCBI): domain Bacteria; kingdom Pseudomonadati; phylum Pseudomonadota; class Gammaproteobacteria; order Pseudomonadales; family Pseudomonadaceae; genus Pseudomonas; species Pseudomonas sp. KCJK9000. Next base: position 56,630 of record NZ_JBJJLN010000005.1, read on the forward strand.
CTCAAAACAGCTACCCACCACTGCCTCTGCCAACCTAAATAATAACTATCTTTCCTCTTCGCAGGAGGGGATTATGCGCTCGACTCTGTTCATCAAATCGATTTTTCTCTTGGTGTTAATGAGTGGTGCAGCGCGAGCCGCAGACTCATATATGAGCCAAACCAATATCGTACCGCTTGCCACAGCAGCCTGGCTATTCGGGGTCGCCATCGTCGGTTTCGTGGCTGTGGCAAACCGACGGAAAGTCTAGATTAGAGCCCATAATCTTAATGCCAATGTATTGACGCTTTAAATGTCGACATTTGAGTTTTCCAGCGTGCCGATGCTTGTGAATTTTACAGCCGTTGCTATATTCCACTAGTCAGTGCCGGTAACCTGGCAAAGCGGCAGAGTGAAATATCAAGATATTGGCGCCGGGCCTCCAGGAAGGCAGGCCAGCGCGGTGGCTCACGCCACCGCGAAGAGGAGCGAGAGGTTTGCTGTTGTTCTCATTCAGTGCTCTTAACCTGGGCCGTCAGGCCGGAGGGATCCCTCATGGTACGTTTGCTGATGTCTGTTCTCTGCGCCTTGGCGGTCTGTTCTGCAACCGCCGCCGATACTTCCTCTTCTGCCTACCTATTGAGCCCGGGCGATAAAGTCATGATCTCGGTCTGGCAGGAAGATACCCTGCGCCAGGAAACAGTTGTGCTGCCCGATGGCAGTATCACCTTCCCACTGGCCGGGCGCGTCGATGTCGCCGGCCTTGAAGCCACTGCAGTGGCAAGAAAGATCGAAACCGCATTGAAACCGTACCTGGCTCAGCCCAATGTCAGCGTGGTTGTCACAAGCACTGCTGGCAACCTTGTCTACGTTCAAGGCAAAGTAATCAAACCTGGCCCAGTGCCCATGGCAGGCCCTACGGCGGTGCTTCAGGCATTGAGCATGTCCGGTGGTATGGACAAATTCGCTGACGAAAGTGCCATTAAGGTCATCCGTGGCCAAAAGGTCATGCCGGTACGCTACAAGGACCTGGTTTCTGGGCGTGACATGTCCACCAACTTCCAACTTCAGGCTGGCGATACGCTGGTCGTACCCTGACTTTTCACATTATTAAGAACGTCTTGTGCCTATCAATAAAACGACGAGTGTTGTAACGGCAATCATGATGATGCCGTTTTCTGGAATGGTTGATGCCGCCAGCTGGCAATCTGCAGTCGAGCTTCCAACGACTGTGGAACATGACAGCAACCCATTGCTCCTGACGTCCAAGGAGAAAGGTGTGACGCGTACCATCATTGCGCCTGATTACACGTTGGTGGGTCAGTTCGATCGGGATCAGTTGCGTATGGGCCTAGGCATGCACGTGCTGCGCTCTTCCGACCGCTCGGTCATCAAGGACCGCGAAGACCCTAAGCTGAGCCTGGGCTGGCAGCGCGAGACCGAAAGCGGCGGGTTCGGCCTGCTGGCAAGTTACGAAGAAAGCTCGACGCTTTCTGGCGCGGTGCAGGATACCGGGGTCGTCACCACCATCGACGGTACCCAGAAGATGTCCATCGTCTCGGGCAACTGGAGCAGTGCGGTCACCGAGCGCAGCACCCTGGCTAACGAGCTTCGCTACGCACACGCCACCTATGACGTCAATTCACTGACCGGTTACGACGAGTACACCAACGATTTCACCTGGACCTACGCCTGGAGCGAGCGCACCGATATCATTACCGGCTTCCAAGCGCGGCGCTATGAGCCAGACAGCACCAGCATAGCGGTCGCCACCAACAGCTATGTGCCCAGCATCGGCATCAAGTATCAGATTTCCGACAGCCTGGTCGGCGCCATGCACGTCGGCGTCAACCAGACCAACGGCGACGGCACGCAGCGCCGGGGCGAAGGCGGTGCGTCGTTGACCTATCGTGGTTTACGCACCGAAGCGAGCATCAGTGCCGAGCGCAGCACGATGGCCAACGCCCAGGGCGGCGCGGCCGAGATGGACATGGTTCGTGCCAGCTGGAGCTATTTGCTCACCGAAACTACCCGGGTCGGCGCCGATGCCTGGTGGCAGGACAGCAAGGGGCTGAACCCCAACACCCTACAAACCTACAGCATCTGGGCCAGCCGGGCATTTTCGCCGGCCTGGGATTTGCGTGTTTCGTTGTTGTACAAGGAACGTCAACAGAATGGCCTGCCTGATGCCGACGCTACCATCGCTGGTTTGACGCTGACCTACAGATACCCCGACATCTGAATTTCGGATTGGTGGCCACTATGAAATCTGAGTACGAGCTTTCCATCAAAGATTACATTGCCATCATCAAGGATCGCGCCTTGCTGTTGGGGATCGTCATAGTGGTCGTGTTGGCGGCAACCGTGGGGGTTGCTATCAGCGTGCCGCCAATCTATCAGTCGACCGGGACCATTCTGGTGGAGTCGCAGCAGATTTCCCCAGACTTGGTCTCCGGTGGCAACAACACGTTCGCCGATGAGCGCATCGAGGTGATTCGCCAGCGGGTGATGACCCGCGAAAACCTTCTGAAGATCATCGACAAGTACAACCTGTTCGCCGACCGCGGCAGCCGTTTCAGCGAGACCGACAAGATCGAGCAGATGCGCAGCGCGATCGCGGTGGCGACGTTGAGCACCTTCGTCAAAGGGCGCGGTGAGGCCACCGTGGCCTTTACCGTGTCTTATGAAGACAAACGGGCGGATGTGGCCAAAGAAGTTGCCGATGAGCTGGTGTCGCTGTTTCTCAACGAAAACGTCAAGCAGCGCACCGAGCGCGCCACCGAAACTACCGAATTCCTGACCCAGGAAGCCAACAAGCTTGGCGCCGAGCTGGCCGATTTGGAAAACCAGCTGGCAGACTTCAAGCAGGCCCATTCCAATGCCTTGCCCGAGAACCAGCAGCTGCGAATGAGTATGTTGTCCCGCGCTGAGCTGGAATACCGGGAAGTCGACCGCGACTACAAGGCTGCCCAGGAAGAAGTGCGCTATCTGGAGCTTGAATTGGCTGCTGCCAACTCAGGCGTCTCTACCCAAACCGCCAACGGCAGGGCGGTTGCACCTGACCCGCAAGATCTGCCGAGCCTCAAGGCCGAATACGCAAGGCTGTTGAGCAAGTACACCGAGGCGCACCCGGATGTGGTCGCCATCAAGCACAAGATCGACCTGCTCAAGGCCTCGGGCGATAAAGGCATCGCAGCCGCCGGCGCGATGAACCTGGATGCCGCCAGAGTACGCACCAAAATGGCTGCTGCGCAGTCGCGCATCGCCTCGCTGGCCGAACAGAAGCGCCAGCTGACCAGCAAGATGGAGGCCTACGAGGCCGATATCCTGGAAGCGCCGCAAGTGGAGCGTGGCTTGGTGACGCTGATGCGCGATCACGATAACGCTCGCAAGAAGTACGAAGAAATCCGCAACAAGGAAATGGGTGCCAAGATCACCGAAAGCCTGGAGCAGGAAAACAAGGCAGAGCGTTTCGTGCTGCTTGAGCCGCCCTTGATGCCGGAAAAACCGATCAAGCCCAACCGCAAGAAAATTGTCGCCCTTGGCTTGGTGCTGGCGCCGGCCGCAGGGGGTGGGCTGGTGATGTTGCTGGAGATGCTCAACCAGCGCGTGCGCGGTGTCGGCGCCCTTGAAAGCGTGCTGGGCCGGCGCGTGCTGGTAGCGGTACCTTACATCTCCACCAAGGCAGACAAGGCCAGGCGCAAGAAACTGATCACGATGATGGTCGTTGCCGGGGTGCTGCTGGTGGCTATCCTGTTGGTGGTCGTGCACATGTTCTACATGCCGTTGGACCTCCTGCTTTTCAAAGCTATGGGTCGGTTTGAATAGGGAGCGCAGCGATGGACAGAAGTACGCCGGCTGTTGGCAAGAACATTCATCAGGTCTCGCCTGGCACCTGCGACACGGCACAAGTGCCCTCGGTCAGGGAAAGGCCGGGTGAACTTGGCCAGTTCGACTATGTGCAAACCAAGGTGGTGCCGCTGGATGCGCAGCATCTGGAGCGCAATCGCATCGTCTCGTTCAACAAGAATTCGAACATGAGCGGTGCCATCGACCTGCTGCGCACCCAAGTGCTGCAGGCCATGGAAGACAATGGTTGGAGGACGCTGGCCATCACTTCGCCCACTCCTGAGGCGGGCAAGACTGTGCTGGCGGTCAACCTGGCCATGAGTATCGCCCATCACACCAACAAGACCGCGTTGCTGGCCGACTTCGACCTGCGCCGCCCGCGGGTAGGCAGCAGCTTGGGGTTGCCGATGGAAAAAGCACTCAACGACGTGCTCGAAGGCAAGGCCTGGCTTGAAGAGGCATTGGTCAATCCGACATTGCCACGCTTTGTAGTTCTGCCTACACGCGAGCCGGTACCGATGTCGACCGAGGTGCTGTCATCGGCGAAGGTCGATACGCTGATCAGTGAGCTGCGCGATCGCTACGACTCTCGCATTTGCATTTTCGACTTGCCGCCTTTACTGAGTTCGGATGACGCAATCACCGTGCTGCCGAAATTTGACTGCGTGCTGCTGGTCGTGGCCAACGGCATGAACAGCAAGAAGGATATCGAGGATTGCCTGTACCACCTGGCTGGGTCGAACCTGGTGGGGGCAGTACTGAACAAGGCAGATGAGCAGTTACGAACTTACTATTGAGCGGTGGATGGGCATCTGGAGCTGAATGCCAAGGGGGTGTTCATCTCCAGGGATATTTCAGCTCCCACGCCCAGGCATGGCGCACAATGTCCTGAAGTGAGGTAAAGCCAGGCTGCCACCCCAGTATGGACCTGGCCTTCTGTGCATCCGCTACCAACCGAGGCGGGTCGCCGGCCCGCCGCGGCGCCTGGTTGACCTTGATGGTTCGCCCGGTAACCTCGCGTGCCGTCTCGATCACCTGCTGTACGGAAAACCCCAGCCCATTGCCTAGGTTGAACGCCGTCGTCGCGCCGCCGGCCAGCAGGTACTCCACAGCCAGCGCATGCGCCGAAGCCAGGTCCGCCACATGGATATAGTCACGGACACAGGTTCCGTCGGCGGTGTCGTAATCGTGGCCGAACACGGTCACGGATTCACGACGGCCAGCGGCCGCCTGCAGGATCAGCGGGATGAGATGAGTTTCTGGCAGGTGACACTCGCCCAATTGGCCGTCCGGATCAGCGCCGGCTGCGTTGAAGTAGCGCAAGCTCACCGAACGCAGGCCATAGGCCCGGTCGAAATCTTCGAGCATTTGTTCAACCATCCATTTGCTGCGCCCGTAGGGGTTGATCGGCACCTTGGGGTGTTGCTCATCGATGGGCACATATTCAGGGTCGCCATACACTGCGGCGCTCGAGGAAAAGATCAGCCGTTTCACCCCCGCCCGCACCATGGCCTCGAGCAGGCTGAGGGTTGCACAAACATTGTTCAGGTAATACTTGTCGGGGTCGGCCACCGACTCGCCGACCTGGATGAATGAGGCGAAGTGAAACACAGCATCGAAGTGATAGTCGCTGAACAGCGTATCGAGCCCATGGCCGTCGGCGATGTCCAGGCATACCCACTGCAAGCCCGGCACCGGCGCTTCAAGGTCTGCCACAACCACCTCATGGCCTGCGTGCAGCAGGTGCTTGACCATGTGTGAGCCGATATAACCTGCACCACCGACAACCAAGTACTTCATCCAATCCTCCTGGAGCAGACGTAGCGTCGAATGCCTGTCATGCAGGGCTTCAATGACTGTAGATGGCGATATGCCCTATTTCAAGAACAGCCAATTGGCCATGTGCTGGCCATCGAACGTGATCAGGTAGTGGCCGTCTTTGTAATCTACGGGCTGGTTTTTTTCCTCGCCGTCACTGCTGCGGCTGTAGAGTTTCAGCCCTGCTGGCGCCTTGATGCTCAGGCTCCCCTGCAGCGGTTCGACATGGAAAGGCGTGACATCCTCAGCCCTGGGTACGGCCCGGCTGCCGAGTGAAATCAGCAGCCTGCGCGACTGGCTCAAGGGCTTGTCGTCAAGGCTCTGGACCGCCACGCTGGCATAGGGGGTCTTCAGCTGCAGGGCGATGTCGCCCAGGGCCAGCGACTGGCTTCCCAGCCAACCGGTTGCCGCCTGGGTCATTGGCGTGTCGATGGTGTAAAGGCCCTGCTGCCAGTTGTGTCGCAACTGGCCAGTATCGCTCAGCGCTTCGCTGGCACCGGGGTCGATCAGTGAGCGCCCTGGGTCGTTGAACACTTGCGCATCGGCAGGGATTTTGCTGGGCTGCAGCCAGGGTAGCTCGGAGGCTGATGGCAGGGCGATCTGCAGCCGGCCTTTTTCCATGGCGGTGCGTAGCAGTACCGAGTTGGCCGGCGAAATATCCTGGTTGAACAGGGCTTGAGCAGTGGGTGCGAAGACGTAACGGGTCGACGCCGGCTGCACATCCTGGCGCCGGTAGAGCAGGGCGGCTGCCGGCAGGGTGGCGATGAGCCCAGGGTCATTGTAGGCATTCCAATTGTCGGCACGGCGCCACTGCTCGACCAAGGCTTGCTGGCTGTAGGCGTATTGCATGATCGCGTCCCAGCCCTGGTGACTAGCAGTCCCTGCGACATAAAGGGGCAGGGAGTGGCGGTCGGGCAGAGGGAAGGGTTCGGCGTTCCATTCTGTGACGGTCATCGGCTTGCCCAGCACCTGGGCAGCCCCCAGCCAATTGATCATGCCGTCGCTGGTCAGTGGGTTCTTCTCCAGTTGGCCCAGCCCGCCATAGCTATGCGCGTCGACAACATCCCCAGCGGTAAGCGCTGGCAGCGAGGACAAACCGTTCAGGCCCCAGGTGCTGGTGGTGGCGATGGGCACCTTGACCCCTAGCGTGCGCAAGTAGCTGATCATGTCGGCGTAGAAGCGTTGCTCCAGGTCGTTGAGAAACAGCTTCGAAGGGCCATACTCCCAGGCACGCCAGGTCTTGTCCGCAGGCAGGTCGTGGGCCTGGGCAAAGGCCTTGGCCTGATCCATGTACAGGCGGCTGTGCTTGGGTACCTGCTTGTCCGGTAGCAGGGCATTGCCGAAGTGGTGGGTGATGTCGTTTTCGTTGGTGATCAGTACCGCAGCGATGGCGGGGTCATCCTTGTAGGCAAGGCCGGTGTAACTGTTGACGTGGGTCAGGTACTGCTCGGCGAAGCGCTTGAGTGCCTGCTGCAAAGTGACGTTGACGAACAAGTAGCCTTTGAGCTCTGCGACGCCGTGCTCTTTGGGCAGTTCATCGAAGCCATAAATGTTGTCCGCCGCAGTCACCGGGCGCGACACATGCAGGTCGAGCCACACGTAGATCCCTTCGTCCTTCAGGCTTTTGATCCACAGGTCGAGTTTTTTCAGCGAGTCAGCGCTCAGCTGTTGGGTGTTTTTGAGCTGCTGCAGATCGCCGAACACGTTGGGCGTCACCCACGGGGAGTCGTGGTGATGCACGCGCACCAGGTTGAAACCCAAGGCGGACAAGCGTTTGGCCTGCTGCTTGATGTCCTCGTCAGGGGTGCGGAACAACGAATAGGCTGCCATGTTGGTGCCCCAGAAACGCGCGGGGGTGCCATCGGCGAACAGCAGCCGTTCACCCTCGGCCTTGACGAACCCTCGTTTGCCAGCAGGTTTCTCGGCGGCGTTGAGGAACGACAGGTCAACTGGCGACGTACGCCAGTCGACCTGATCATCTGGCCACGTGTTGGGGTCGCTCATGCCGAAACGTTCGCTGGCGGTCTGGCCGATGCTGATATCACCGGTGACACTCATCTGCGCCTTGATCAGCTGTTGGCCAGGCTTGATCGGGTCGGTGTAGAAAAAGGTGCGTATCTGGTCGGTGTTGCCGCGTTCGAAATACACCTTGGCCAGGGGTGGGTCAAAACGCATTTCCACATGCGGCCCTTCAGGGTTCTTGCCCCAAGCCCAGCCGCGGTTCTCGGGCAGTAGCACCGGGTCGCCCATTTGACCGGCGATCAACCCGGGGTCGAAACGCCAGACGATGCCGCCGCCCATGACATCGCTTTGCCGGCTGTGGGCCTGCAAATCGAAGTCCCAGGTCAGGGTTTGCGGCTCGGGTTTGCGGATGTCCGCCTTGAGGTCGAAGTCCAAGTCCTTGTTATTGCCGGTGAGTGTATAGCGGTAAGGCCCATCGACTTTGAGGGTTGGATAGAACCCGGTCCAGCCCCAGTTCGCGCCCCAGAAGTCGAAGCTGGGTACGAACGCTGGGCCTCCTCCATACGTCAGTGTCGGCAGGCCGTTCTGTTCGTCTACACGTACCGTCCATGCCGACGCCCAGCTATTGACGGGCACCGCCAGCAGGCTGATGAGCAACGATGTGCGGGTCCATCTGGACAGGGCGAGCGTGAGCATCGAACTACCTCGGTTGAAGGCTGATGGTGGTCACTGGGCTGTCTTGGGTCACGGCCTGACGGCGCATCATGTGGATATAGGCGACGCTGACCCCGGCAATCGACCAGTAAATGATCGGGATGACGGTGATGCTGCTCACGGTGAAAATAGTCACCAGAATGCCCATCAATGTGGCCAGCAGAACACGCCCCAGCAGCCGATAGGGGTCGGCGTTGTCAGGCACCGCCCGCATTGCCTTGCGCAACCCCAGCAGGATGTAAGCAAAAAAGCCCAGGAACAGCCCAAGCCCAACCAGGCCAACGCGCAGCGCCAGGCCGACGTAGGTGTTGACGATGTCGATGATGCCTTCGCCCTGGATCATCGATTGCATCTCCGGGGTGCTGCGAAAATCGAATGAGCCGAACAGCGGATTACGCTGGATGACGATCCACGAGTTGTCGAGCAGGCGCTGGCGGTAGGTGATGTTTTCGGTGTCCACCTTGCCAATGAACGGCAGCAGGTCGAGTATCTTGTCCCCGCCAGGCATCACGGCCAGCAATGGGATGCTCAGCACCCCGGCCAGGGTAAGCAGTGCCAAACGCGAGGCCGCATGCCTGCCCATCGCGATGAACACCACCACGATCACCCCAGCGCCGATCCACGGGCCCCGCGAAAGCGGTGCGAACAGCCCTGCGGCAAGCAGCAATGCGCCCAGGTAGCGGTGCACAGGTTTCTGCACGAAGTGCTGCACGAACAGAAACAAGCCAATCGCCACGGCCATCACGTAACCGAGCACGATGGCCTGCCCGGTGGTGACACTGGCGCGCAGTGCCCCCCCTCGGCTCAGGTAGGCCTTCATGTCCCACTGCAGGCCCAAGGCGTCGATCAGCGCGTTGTAGAGCAGCCAATGGCGCACATATTCGGCCACGCCCAGCAGTGCCAAGAGGAAGGCCACGATAACGAATGCCAGCAGCGCGTCCTTGAAGTCGCTCAGCTCACGCAGGCCGCGGCTGGCCACGTAGTAGGGCAGGAACACGTCGATGTACAGGCTCAGCATTTGGCGCAGGGTATCGGTGACGGTGGTCTCGCGCAGCGCCAAGGCGCTGGTCAACGCCAGGCTTGCCAGCAGTAGCTTGTCGGGCAATAGCCGGCCGAACCGGATGCTCGTGCTTTGCTTTCGCAGTACCCACGCGGCAGGCAGCAGCACGCACAAGGTCAGCACGCGTTGATGGTTGATGTCGAACAGGTAGTTGACGATGCCAAAGCCCGGTATCTCAGTAGCGGCCGGCGGGATGAGAAACAGCAGCATGAAAAACAGCGCAAGCGGGTTGTGCTCGCGGCGCTGGGCAACCAGCAGAATGACCGTGGCCGCGCCTGCATACACCCAGAAGCTTTGGGCGAAGAATGCAACCAAGGTCAGCACGAACCACAAATTGCGACGCCGTTTGAAGTCCGCTGGGGGGATCAGGTCCGTTGCCGGACGCCGGGCCATGAAGAAAACCACGCTGGCCACAAACACAATGACGACCAGGGCTCTTAGATGTTCAGGCATGGGTTATAGGCACCTATCCCTCGATGGGCTGGATGGAGGCTAGCATCGTGGCTAAATGAAACTATAGTGACTTCTAGGCGCCGCGTGGAAAGTCTTGAGGCGATGAGAAAGCCAGGCAAAAACAGCCTAGCAAGCACAGTTTCAGTTTTGCGCTTGACCTGCGAGGTCGCTTGTCGGTTGCGGCAACACAGTGTGGGGCGACAATAAAAACCAATGGTATGGGGCGGGGATCATGGGGAAGCTGCAGTTTTGTACCCCATTGCTGGGGCGCAGAGGCTTTATACGCAATTGTGTGTTGTTCAGTGCCGGGGTCGCCATGTTTGGGGGAAGTGCGCAGGCAGCGAGCAAGCCTGAGCCAACCGGCAGGTTCGTCATCATCAACGGTTGGGTGTTGCCGGTGGGGTATTTTCAGGACGAACGCTCATGATCAAGGACTACGATGCCGACAAGCGCCTGCGCGAGGCATACGACTTCTGCATCGTCGGCGCAGGCCCTGCGGGGATCACCCTGGCGTTGCGCCTGGCAGGTGCCGGCTGGAGTGTGGCTCTGCTCGAAGGAGGGGGCCGTGAGTACACGCCGCGGTCCCAAGCGCTGTACAAGTGCACGTCCACAGGCCTTGAGGTGTTCGCCGCCGAAGACCGCCTGCGTTACCTGGGCGGCACCTCCAATCACTGGGCAGGGCGCTGCCGCCCCTTCACCTCTGCGGATTTTGCGGTTCCACCACCGGTGGAGATGCCCGGCTGGCCTATCCCATACGCTGAAATCGAGCGGTACCTACCGGGTGCCATGGAAATCGTCGATCTGCCTCAGGGGGCCGAATTCAAAGCCGTGAACCCCGGCCTGAACGGCGGTGAGTTCGAGGCTGACCGCTTTCTGCTCAGCCCGCCAACGCGCTTTGCCCAAAAGTACGCCAGCGCGCTGGACGAGACCCCGGGTTTGGACGTTTTCATCAACTGCAACTGCGTCGACTTGTTGTTCGACCCAGACGCTGGAAAATTGAAGGCTGTGCAGGTGTCCGACTACGAGGGCAAGCGCCAGCCTGTGGCGGCACGCAACTTCATCCTGGCCACCGGCGCCATCGAAAATGCCAGGCAGTTATTGAACAGCAAATCGCTGGCCCAGGCGGGCGTGGTGACCACGGACGGCCTGGTTGGCCGATGCTTCATGGAGCACCTGAACATCGACATGGGGACGTTCATCCTGCGCAGTGGCGAAGGCACCGATCCTCGGCAGTATTTCACCACCGATGCTTTCGTCGCCCAGTACCAGGCGGGCAGAGGCAATGTTCTGGCGTCGGTTTTGGCCGATGTGCAGACCTATGGCCGTACGGCCGAGGTCAAGCATTTTCTGGAAAACCTGGCGTGCGACATGGGCGTGGCTAGCAAGATCGAGTTCGTCGCCAAGTTCAGTTGCCCGGGCGACGGGGTGATCAGCACTTTGATTGAGCAGTTCCCCAATGTGCACAGCCGTATCTCGCTGCTGGACGAGCAGGACGAACTGGGTGTGGCCAAGGTCAACGTCAACTGGGTACTCAGCGACAGCGACCGGCACACCATCAAATGCATCGGCAGCGAACTGGCCAAGCAGTTCGCTGAAATGGGCCTGGGTTTCGTCAAGCTCAACGACTTCGTCTACGACACCAGCTTGCCGCTGAAGATGTCCCCCCATGCCCATCACATGGGCACTACGCGCATGGCGGCCTCAGCCAAGGATGGGGTGGTCGATACCAACTGCAAGGTGTTTGGCACCGAAAACCTGTATGTCGCCGGCAGCAGTGTATTCGCAACCGGCGGGGCGTCGAACCCGACGATGCCGCTGCTGCAGTTCGCCTTGAGGTTGGCCGACCATCTCAACCAGAAGATGCACTCGGCTACGGGGGCGGCAGCCTGAATACATTCAACTGAAGTAGCGCTGTGAAGGGGTGGAGTGCAACAGGGTCAGCACCCAGAAGAACGAGACCGTGTTTGCCTCAGGGACAGTCCAGGATCGCTCGAATCGCGAGGCTTGCCATATGTTGGGATGGATACGCAGTGCTGTGGCGCATTACGCCAATACGACCGGACGCGGCGTTGCGGCCTATAAAAAACTCTGCAACCCCACACCCAGGCAGTGGGGGGAGTACCAGTGCCGATGGGGCAAGTTCTATTCGGTAGGCACCAACTTTCACATGAATGTCGGCTGTAACGTCACCGACCCGGCGTTGGTGCGCATCGGCAACAACGTCGGCCTGTCCGATTGCACGCTGATAGGCCACGACGGTGTGGTGGCGCTGATCGAGCTCTGCTACGGCATGAAGCTCGACTCGGTCGGAGTCATCGATGTCAAGGACAACAGTTTCGTCGGCCATGGTGCGATCGTCATGCCGAGGGTGACCATCGGCCCGGATTCGGTTGTGGCCGCCGGCGCCGTGGTAACCAAGGACGTGCCACCCGGCACGGTCGTCGGTGGTAATCCTGCCAAGTTCATCTGCACCACGGCAGATTTGATCAAGCGGGTCGAAGAACGCTGCAATGCCTACCCTTGGATGGAGCTGATAAAAGAACGCAAAGGCTCGTATGACCCGGCGCTGGAGCCTACCTTGGCCATGCACCGGCGCCGTTATTTCTTCGGAGACGGCAGCAATGGATAACAAGCCTGTCGATGTGATGGTGGTCAATTTCAACACGGCCGGGTTGCTGCAGCCGATGTTCGATTCACTGCGGGCGGCCGGCGGCGAAACCTTGGCCAGTTACCTGGTGGTAGACAATGCCTCGGTCGACGACTCGGTCGAACGCCTGGGCCAGGTCTGCCCGCAAGCGCTTTTGTTGAGCAACAAACACAATGTCGGCTTTGGCCGGGCCAATAATCAGCTGCTGGCGCACCTACGCGGCAGGTACGCGCTACTGCTCAACACTGACGCCTTCGTGGCCGCCGACAGCCTGCAGAAAACCCTCGACTACATGGACGCGCACCCCGAATGCGGCATTCTTGGGGTGCGCCTGGTGGGCCGCGATGGCGAACTGCAACCCAGCTGCCGCTATTTCCCAACCCCGTTGAACCTCTTTGCAGCACGAACTGGGCTAGGGCGTTTCATGCCAGGGCTGAAAATGGTCGACGAAATGGACTGGGATCATGCCTCGGTGCGTGAGTGCGACTGGCTACCGGGTTGCTTCTACCTGGTACGCCGCGAAGTGCTCGACCAGGTAGGGCTGTTCGACCCTCGCTATTTTCTCTATTACGAAGAAGTGGACCATTGCAAGCGGGTCAAGGCCGCGGGTTGGAAAGTGGTGTATTTCCCTGATACCACCGTGGTGCATATCGGTGGCGAGAGCTCCAAGTCGGTGGCCGAGCTCGAGGCGGCCAGCCGACAGATATCGGCTTACCAGATCGAAAGCGAACTGCTGTACATGCGCAAGCACCATGGCGCGGGGGGGCTGGCCTTGCACATGCTGCTGGTGAGCCTGGGCGACCTGGTGCTGGCACTCAAGGCGCTGCTCAAAGGCCGCGGCATGGAGGCGATCAAGGCGTGTTGGCGGCATACCCGCGCCACGTGGTCGCTGCTGCTCAAGACCCAGTTTGCCAACCAACCCACACGGTAGGTGAAACCATGTTCGATAACATCCGCGCAGACTTGCGCGCCCATGGCGGTGATTGGGGCGCCCAGGGGTTTTGGGTTCTGGTGGTCTATCGCTTCGGGCGCTGGCGCTATGGTGTGCGTCCGGCGTTGCTGCGCAAGCTCTGCTCTTTGGTCTACAAGGTATTGTTCAAGTTCGTGCAGATCATCACCGGCGTCGAGTTGCCTTGCGAGGTGGTGATTGGCCGCAACTTTGTCATCGATCACTTTGGCGGCATCGTGATCAGCGGCTACGCGCGGTTTGGCGATGACTGCCGGATTCGCAACGGCGTGGTGGTGGGGTTGAAGAATGTCGATGAACCCATCGCGCCAGTGTTCGGCAACAACGTCGACATCGGCGCCGGCGCCAAGGTGCTGGGCAATATACGCATCGGTAACAACGTCGCGATAGGCTCCAACGCAGTGGTGTTGACCGATGTACCGGACAACTCGCTGGCGGTTGGGGTGCCCGCTAGCATCAAGGCGCGCAAGCACAGCGATACCCTGCAATACACGTGAGCCGGCCCGAAACTGACGAGTGAACGCCATGGTGACAGGGATTGGAGTGGTGGTGATCGGCCGCAACGAGGGCCAGCGCCTGGAGCGCTGCCTGTTGTCCTTGATTGGGCAGGCGGACCAACTGGTGTACGTGGACTCCGGCTCCTGCGATGGCTCGGTGGAATTTGCCGCTGAGCTGGGGGTGCAGGTAGTGGCCCTGGACATGACCCAACCCTTCACAGCGGCGCGTGCACGCAATGAAGGTTTCACCTGCCTGATGGGTATCGTGCCGAGCATTAGCTATGTGCAATTCGTCGATGGTGACTGTGAAGTCGATGGCGGTTGGTTGAGCAAGGGCCAGGCCTTTCTCGATCAGCACCCGGATGTAGCGGTGGTGTGCGGACGGCGCCGTGAGCGCTTTCCCCAGCGCTCGGTTTACAACCTGCTCTGCGACCTGGAATGGGACACGCCGGTGGGGCAAACCAAGGCGTGTGGCGGGGATGCACTGATGCGCGTCGATGCGTTCATGGCCGTGTCCGGTTTTCGCCCAGAACTGATTGCCGGCGAAGAGCCGGAGCTGTGCCTGCGGTTGCGCGCAGCCGGCTGGAAAATCTGGCGCTTGCCCGAAGAGATGACCCTGCACGATGCCGCCATGACCCGGTTCGGGCAGTGGTGGCGGCGCAGTCTGCGGGCCGGCTATGCCTATGCCGAAGGCGCCTACTTGCATGGGCTCAAGCCCGAGCGTCATTGGTTGCGTGAATCGCGACGGGCCTGGTTCTGGGGCCTGATCCTGCCGTTGACGATCCTATTTGTGAGCCTTTTTTCGGGCGGCTGGGGGCTGTGGCTGTTACTGATCTATCCATTGCAAACCGTACGTCTGGCCCGCCGGGGCAGCCGCTCACGCCGGGAAAACTGGTGGCAGGCAGTGTTCCTGGTGCTGGGCAAGTTCCCTGAAATGCTCGGCCAGGCCAAGTTCCTGCTGAACAGGTTTGCGGCCGGTAAGGCGCTGTTGATCGAGTACAAATGACATGTCGATGACCTTCAGATCGTTAGCCAAGAGTGTGCTCACGCTGCAGCCAGGCTATTCGCTGCGAGCGCTCAACAACAAATACAAGTTGACGGTTTCGATGGCCCGCGAGTGGTCGGGGTTGCAGGCTTTCACTCAGCGCATGTCCAAGGCCTTGGGCCAGGAGCGCTTCGAGCAGTTGGGTGTGGACTGCATCGGTGTGGTGCAGTGGCCCTACATCAGCAAGCGCTGGAACGCTGCGCAGCGGCTTGCAGCAGTGGCCTCGCATTATGAAGTGGTGACCGCCCAGTGTGCGCCTTTGCTGCTGTTGCAGCGCGATGAGCAGCGCCAGCTATGCGACCTGTCACGCTACTCAAGCGGGTGCCGGCTGGTGCTGGACCGGCCGATCTGGTTCAAGCGCGAAGGGGAGCTGGTGATCAACCTGTTCCAGGGCGACCTGCGTGTGGCCTCGCTGGCCTTCACTTTGTGCCACGAGGCCCAGGGTGTGTGCCTGTATATCGGCGCAGTGCAAGGCATTCACAAAGGTGTGGGCAGCGACACGTCCCTGACCATCTACCGCGACTTGACCAAGGACTTCGAAGGCCTACGCCCCAGAAGCCTGCTGATCGAGGCCATCAAGTGCGTCGCCAGAACCTTGGCCGCCCAGCGTATCTATGCCGTCGCGGACGAGTATCGCCACCATCGACACCCGTATTTCGGCGCCGAGAAGCACCAGGAACTGGCGGCCAATTACGACGTGATCTGGCAGGAGAACGGCGCCGAGCCCTGCGAGTGGGTGGATTTCTTCAGCATCCCCCTGGCCCCCGCCCAGCGCCCGGTAGAGGAGATCGCGGCGAAGAAGCGGGCGATGTACCGCCGGCGCCATGCCTTGCTCGATGACGTGTTTGCCCAGATCCAAGCTGCCATGGTGGGCAGCACGGTGCAGCACAGTGCGGCCGACCTGGCCATTCGATGAACGGACACAGATTTGGGGCCTTATGCGAATTGCTTACTTCATCAATCAGTACCCCAAGGTCAGCCATACCTTCATCCGCCGCGAGATACTGGCGCTGGAGCGCCAAGGCGTCGAGGTGCAGCGCATCGCCCTGCGTGGCTGGGATGCTGAACTGCACGACGCTGAAGACTTGGCGGAACGGGGCAAAACCCGCTATGTGCTGCAGGATGGGCTGAGTGGGTTGCTCAAACCCCTGATGCAGGTGCTACGGGCACGGCCAAAAGCGTTCCTGACGGCCCTGCGCCTGGCGCTTGGCCAGGGTTGGCGTGCCGACCGCCCGTGGCCATACCACCTGGTTTATCTCGCCGAGGCATGCCGGCTGCTGCAATGGTTGCAAGACGCTGCGGCAGAACATGTGCACGCACATTTCGGCACCAACTCCACGGAGGTGGTCATGCTGGCCAACGTGCTCGGCGGCCCGCCTTACAGCTTCACCGTGCATGGGCCGGAAGAGTTCGACAAGGCTCAGCTTCTGCATTTGGGCGAAAAGGTGCGGCGGGCATCATTCGTTGTCGCCGTCAGCGCCTTCGGGCGTAGCCAGCTATGGCGCTGGGTGGCCCATGAGCAGTGGGGCAAGGTCAAGGTGGTGCATTGCGGCCTGGAACGCAGTTTTCACCAGGTGGCACCGCAAGCAATCACCGCCACGCCTCGGCTGGTTTGCGTTGGGCGCTTGTGTGAGCAGAAGGGCCAGTTGCTGCTGATCGAAGCTGCACGTGGCCTGGTCAGTCAGGGCGTGCAATTGGAACTGGTATTGGCTGGCGATGGTGAATTGCGAGGCCCGATTGAAGCACTCATCGTGCGCTACGGTTTGCAAGCGCAGGTGCGCATCACCGGCTGGATCAGCAGCGCGCAGGTGCGCGACGAGATTCTGGCCGCGCGGGCCATGGTACTGCCAAGCTTTGCCGAAGGTTTGCCGGTGGTCATTATGGAGGCGATGGCACTGCGCCGACCTGTTCTTACCACTTACGTGGCCGGTATCCCTGAACTGGTCCGCCACGGCGAGAACGGCTGGCTGTTCCCGGCTGGTAGCGTCGAAGCCTTGACCGAAGCGATGCGCCAATGCCTGGAGCAGCCCGTGCAGGTGTTGCAGCGCATGGGCGATGCGGCCTATGAGCGGGTATTGCAACGCCACGACATCGATACCGAGGCAGCCAAGCTGCTCAGCCATTTCAAGGTGCCGGCATGATGACCTTGCTGGCTTGGATGCTGGGTGGCGTGGCGCTGTTGCTATTGGTACCGGCATTGCTGCTGTTCATCCAGGTAGTGCTGGCCTGCCTACCTGCTCGGGTGCAACAGAGGCCTCACCTGCCGCGGCCGCGGTTGGCAGTGCTGGTACCTGCGCACAACGAGGCGTCGCTGATCGTTTCGACGCTGGCCAGCATCCGGCCGCAGCTGCGCGAAGGTGACCAACTGCTGGTGGTGGCCGACAACTGCAGCGACCAGACCGCAAGCCTTGCCCGCGCGGCGGGAGCGCAAGTGGTCGAGCGCGAGGACCTGCTGCGCCGAGGCAAGGGTTATGCATTGGATTTCGGGGTGCAGCACCTGCGCCTGTCGCCACCGCAGGTGGTGATCATCATCGATGCAGACTGCCAGGTAGGGGCCGGTGCGCTCGAGCACCTGGCTTGTAGTTGTATAGACCGCGGCCGGCCTGCACAGGCGTTGTACCTGATGCATGCGCCGCCTGGGGCGGGGCTGAAGGTGCAGGTTGCAGCTTTCGCCTGGCGGGTGAAGAACCTGGTTCGGCCGCAGGGTTGGGCACGGGCGGGCCTGCCATGCCAGTTGATGGGGGCAGGCATGGCGTTCAGCTGGCAAGACCTGTCGGCCGTCAACCTGGCTACCGGTCACCTGGTCGAAGATCTGAAGCTTGGCCTTGAGTGTGCCGCGCACGGTAAGGCGCCGGTATTCTGCCCGCAGGCTGTGGTGAACAGCCATTTTCCCACTAGCCAGGAAGGCCTGAGTATTCAGCGCAAGCGCTGGGAGCATGGGCATTTGGGGGTGGTCTTGGCCGATGGGCCCAGGCTGCTCGCCGCTGCGCTGCTCAAGCGTAATTGGCCACTGTTGGGCATGGCAGTTGACTTACTGGTGCCGCCCCTGGCCTTGCTGTCGTTGCTGTTGATGGTGGTCTTCGCTCTGACCTGGCTCATGTTCGGCGTAGGGGGGGCGCTGCTGCCTGCACTGCTCGCCAGCTTGGCGTTGGCCTTGCTTGGCGTTGCCATCCTGTTGGCGTGGGCCTGTTTTGCACGGGAGCTGATTCCGTTTTCGGTACTGCTGTACGCACCGTTCTACGCGGCGCGGAAAATCCCTTTGTATCTGGGGTTCCTGTTCAAGCGCCAGGTCGACTGGGTGCGTTCCAAACGGGATGACAACTGATGACAGAGCAGGGTTGGCTGCAGCGCTGGAAGATGGTCATGGGCAAGCTGTGCCTGGTGGAGGATGCGGCACACGAGCAGCGGCTGCTGCAGTCACTGTGTTCGGCGCAGCGGCCAACGGTACTGGGCTTCGTCAATGCCCACGCGATGAACCTGGTGGCTGGCAACGCCGATTATTGCCATGCGCTGGCTGCTGCCGATGTGCTGCTGCGCGACGGTGCTGGCATGGCAGTGTTGCTGCGTCGCCTGGGGCTTGCGCCGGGCCTGAACATGAACGGCACCGATTTGATTCCCAAGCTCCTTACGGGGTTTGAAGGCCGCAACGTGGCTTTCTGGGGAACGCAGGATCCGTTCCTGACCGAAGCCGCGCGGCGTTGCGAGGCAGAGTTCGGCCTGCAGGTGGTGTCGCGACACCACGGTTTTGCCGATACCGATACTTACCTGGGCCTGGCTGAGCGACATCGCCCTGGGTTGATCGTGCTTGGCATGGGGATGCCCAAGCAGGAGCAGTTGGCCGCACGCTTGGCCGTTCTCGATTACCCCTGCCTGATCGTCTGCGGTGGGGCGATCCTGGACTTTCTCGGTGGCAAGGTCGCGCGGGCGCCTCGCTGGGTAAGGCGGATGAACGCCGAATGGGTGTTCAGGTTACTCAGAGAGCCCAAACGCCTGTTCAAGCGTTACGTGCTAGGCAACCCATTGTTCCTGTTGCGTGCTTGGTTTTATGCCCGCTCGCCGATGCATCGCCGTTAGCGACCATGCTCAACGCTATCTGTCGAACAGTGGTGGATCTTCACCGCAGCATGACCACGGTGCTGCTACAGTGATATCAAACAGACCGGCGCGGTTTGCAGGAGATTTCACAGATTTTTCAGGTACCTGAGTTGAATCTCCATCCCTTCGTTGTGATGGTCAGGCAGTTGCCACGCACGATTCAGTGAGGCCTTACGATGGTTTTTGAACCCAGAAGCAGTCGTTCGTTGCTCCAGCGTAGAAGTAGCGTCAGCAACGCCATTCAGGCGGGGCTCGACGGTATCGCCGTAACCAGTGTGGCGTGGTACCTGATTTACGACCAGTTTGGGTACATCACTTCCGACTACGTGATCATGCTGTTGCTGCTGATCGGGGCGCTGGCGGTCATCTATGACCATTACGCCATCTATCGCAGCAATGTTGGGCTGTCGGTTAAGGCTTTCAGGCTGTTCAAGGCCTGGTCGGCGACGTTCTGTTTCCTGGTGGTGATCGCCTTCCTGACCAAACAGAGCGAAACTTATTCACGGCTGCTGGTGGTCCAGTTGTTCGTCATTGGGTACTTCGTGCAGCTATTTCTGCATGTGGCGATGCGTGAGCTGCAAAAACGCTTCACCGCCCATGCTCGGCTGGACAATGCCTTGATCATCGGCGACGGTGACCTGGCCAATTTCCTTTATCAGAAAATCAGCAACAACCCGTGGTTCGGGGAGCGGGTGATGGGCTGCATCTGGGTCGATCAGGACGACGATCAGGCGCGCCAATCGCAAGAAGGCAAGCAGCGCCTGCCGGTGCTGGGCAGCATCGCCGACCTGGACCAGATCATCGCTCAGCACAACATTCGCACGGTTTACCTGGTGACGCCGTTAGGCGGCTCTGCAGTCATCCAGGATGTGTATCTGAAGTTGCTCGACAAGTGCATTGCAGTCAATTGGGTGCCCGATATCTTCTCGCTGCGCCTGATCAACCACAGCGTCCGGGAAATCGCCGGAATCCCGGTACTGACCCTGTCGGAAACACCGCTGACCGGCACCAGCCTGTTCTTGAAAAACCTCGAAGACCGTGTGCTGGCCGCGCTTATCTTGCTGTGCGCCTCGCCTGTGTTGCTGGCACTGGCGGTGATCATCAAGCTCGACAGCCCAGGGCCTGTGTTCTTCCGCCAAGACCGCACCGGCTGGACCGGAGAGTCGTTCCGGATCTGGAAATTCCGCAGCATGCATGTGCATCAGCCGGAAAACGGCGTGGTCCAGCAAGCGCAGCGCAACGACCCCAGGTTGACGCGAGTCGGCGCATTCATTCGGCGCACCAGCCTCGATGAATTGCCCCAGCTATTCAACGTGCTGACCGGCGACATGTCTTTGGTCGGCCCACGGCCCCACGCCTTGCAACACGACACGCTGTATTCCCAGGACATCGTCGACTACTTCGCTCGCCACAACATCAAGCCTGGCATGACCGGCCTTGCGCAAGTGCGCGGATACCGCGGCGAAACAAAGGATATCGAGCAGATGATTCAACGGGTCAATTCCGACATCGAATACATCAACAATTGGTCCTTGTGGCTCGACTTCGTGATCCTGGTGCGCACGGTCAATGCCTTCACCGGCAAGCAGGCTTATTGACGCCGCAATTGAATAGCGTGCAGGGGAGGGATCGATGAGCATCTGGTCAGCAGGTGGGAGCGCTGGCGCGCAGCTGTTGAGGGCCCAGTGGCCTTCGCTGCTGCTGTGGGCTTATCTGCTGTCGCCGTTGTTTGCCAGACTGCTGTCCGATTGCCAATGCGCCAAGATCGATGGCTTGGTGCTCTACACCTTCCTCATCTCAGTGCTGTGGCTGCTGGTGCTGCGCTGCGGCTGGGCCAACCAGTTCAAAGTGCATCTGTGGCTGTTGCCCTTTTATCTGCTGGCCAGTATCGATTTGTTCCTGGTGCTGAATTTCGGCTCCCGACTGACCGCGGCCTACCTGCTCATCGGGCTGACCAACTACAAGGAGGCAACGGATTTCCTCGCCACCTACTGGCGCTCGATGGCGGGCATCGTGGTGGTGTTCGTTGGCTGTTACGGGGTGGGCCTGGCCGGCCTGTATGGGCGGCGCCTGGGCCGTAGCAAAGCCATGTGCCAATTGGCATTGGCCGGCTTGGTGCTCGGTTATGGCGCCTACTTCGTTAAAACCGTCAGCATCAACGCGTTGAACAAGGACGCCGTACTCGATCTGGTGGCCAAGGACCAGAGCACCCCAGTGGGCTACCTGTCGCAGCTTGCACTGACAGTGGTGTTGTACGAAGAGTCCAAAGGGTACATCAGGCAGCGCCAGCAATCGCAGGTGCAGCTCACGGGTGTTTCCGACCAAGCCGGCATTCAGACACTGGTGTTTGTGATAGGCGAATCTTCGCGCCCGCACAACTGGTCCCTTTACGGCTACCCAAACAAGACCACGCCCAACCTTGAGCGCCAGCCAGGGCTGTTCAAGTTCAACCGCATGTGCACCACCGCGCCTTATACCTCCGTGGCCGTGCCTTCATTGCTCAGCCTGGAGCCGATCAGCGACTGGAACTTGATCGCATCCAACAAATCGTTGGTGGGGATCCTGCGGGCCGCCGGGTTCGACACTTACTGGTTGTCGTCGCAAGAGGTCGACAGCTTTGGTGGGATCATCCCGCAAATTGCTGCAGAAGCGCAGTACCGCCAGTACCTGGAGCGCAGCTATGACGGCGCACTGCTGCCGGTGTTGCAAAACGTGCTGAGCAAAGCCAACGGGCGCAGACAGGCGATATTCCTGCATATCAAAGGTAGCCACTTCGAATACGCCAGGCGCTTTCCAAGCGACTTCGCCCGGTTCAAACCCGCCAGCGGATCCCAGAAGGATCGGATTACGGCCGACTACGACAATTCTGTCCTGTACACAGACTGGATACTGTCCTCGATCATGCATCAGCTCACAGCCAGTCAGAGCAAAGCGCTGCTGGTATACGCCTCGGACCATGGCGAAAATCTGCTCGATGACGACCGCAAGCTGTTGGGGCACGGCATGGGTAACGCGTATGACCTGGCGACCACGGCGTTTGTCTGGTCCACTGGCAACCTGTCGGCGGCGCAGATGCGCAAGTTGCAGAAGTTGAAAACTCGGCAGGACCAGCAGGTCAGCATCGCCTCATTGCCCCATACGCTGCTCAACATCGCCGGCATTACGATGCCCGGCTACGACAGCACCCAGGACTTGCTCAGCGACGATTTCAAGGCCTCGCTTTGCCCACACCTGCTGGGCACAGGCTATGTACCGACGTTCGACTTCAGCATCAAGCACATTGCGGCTGAGTGATCAGCTTGCAAGTACCAATGGATGCAAGGCTCGGAAGTTGTGCGCTTCTTCTACCAGCCAGTCATGCACCGCGCGGGCGCCCGGCTGGTTCAAACCTCCTGGCGGATAGTGCACTACATAGCGTTTGTGATTGGCGATCGGGTGGCCGAACGGCACGATCAAAGCCCCTCGTTCCAGTTCGTCATTGAGCAGCGTGCGCCGGGCAATGGCTACGCCGATGCCGGCGATCGCCGCTTCGATGGTCAGGTGATTACGGTTGAAGGTGTGCCCGCGGCGCACGTCCAGGCCAGTGGCGCCGATACCTTCCAGGTAGAACTCCCATTCGGCGTATTCGGAACTGCCTCGCCACGCGGTGATGTCGTGCAGCAGCGGGTAGTGAGCCAGATCTGCCGGGGCGTGCAGTGGCGGCCGGGCACGCAGCAGCGCGGGTGAGCACACCGGGAAGATCTGCTCATCCAGCAACGGTGTCGACAGCATTCCGGGATAACTGCCGTCGTTGAGGTCAATGGCCAGGTCGAAATCGCCAGGGTGCAAAGCCTGGGCGCTGTCTTCGGCGACCAGGCGTAGCTCGATGTCCGGATAGCGCTGTTGAAACCTCGGCAACCTGGGGGTCAGCCATTTCGCCAGAAACGACGGGATCGAGCGCAGGCGCAGGGTGCCGCGTATTTCACCGGCATCCAAGCGCAACAGCTCAGCCTCGATAGCGCCGTAGGCGTCGGTCACCGTCTGCGCCAGCCGCTGGCCTTCGGCGCTCAGCTCCACACCCCGAGCCCGACGCAGAAACAGTCTGTAGCCCAGCCGCTGCTCGAGCTGACGCATTTGCTGGCTAACCGCGCCAGGGGTGATGTGCAGTTCCTCTGCACAGCGGGTGAACGACAGATGCCGTGCTGCGCAGGAAAATACATGCAGCCAGACGAACATCTGACCATTGAGTTGGCGTCGCATCTTTTAGTACCGCTAAAAGCTGGCTTAGGAAGTTTCGTTGGTCATCCTTGCGTGAGCGCGGCAGTATCGCGCAACTTTGCAGTACCGTTCAATTTTCTCAGACATCCGTGGCGCCGCTCTGACCGCCGGCACGGTTCAGGCATTAGTATGGCTATCAGTGTTTTCGACCTTTTCAAGATTGGTATCGGCCCCTCCAGCTCACACACGGTAGGGCCTATGCGAGCAGCGGCAAGCTTCGCCCAGACCTTGCGTGAGCATGGCTTGTTGCCGCAGGTGCAGCGGGTGGAGGTGCGCCTGTATGGCTCGCTGTCGGCTACCGGAGTGGGTCATGCCACCGACCGTGCCTGCCTGCTCGGCCTGATGGGCCAGTGGCCCGATCGCATCGACCCGGCCACCATCGAGTCGCGTATCCAGCAGCTGCTGCAGGAACGCTGCTTGTTGCTCGATGGCAGCCACTCTGTGGTGTTCGACTACCCGCGCGACATGCTGTTGCTGGACGAAAGCCTGCCTTACCACCCCAATGCCATGAGCCTGCAGGCTTTGGGCGGGCAGGGCAGCCTGTTGCAGCAGACCTACTATTCCATCGGTGGCGGCTTCATCGTCGAGCAGGGCGAGGTCGATGCGCCGCAGGGCCAGGCACAAGCGGTCGAGCTGCCGTACGCGTTTTCCAGCGGCGCCCAACTGCTTGCCCTGTGCAAGGCCAACCAGCTGAGCGTGGCACAACTGATGATGGCCAACGAGTGCGCCTGGCGCCCAGAGGCCGAGGTTCGCCAAGGGCTGCTGCAAATTTGGGCAGCCATGCGCCAGTGCGTCGACAACGGCCTGCGCAACGAAGGCGTGCTACCCGGCGGGCTCAATGTCAAGCGCCGCGCCGCGCGGCTGCATCGCAGCTTGCAGGTGGCCGGGCAGCCCAACGTGATTGGCTCGACCTTGAGCGCCATGGAGTGGGTCAACCTGTTCGCCCTGGCGGTCAATGAAGAAAATGCCGCTGGCGGACGCATGGTCACCGCACCTACCAATGGCGCTGCCGGGATCATCCCGGCGGTATTGCACTACTACATGAAGTTCAACCCCACTGCCTGTGACGACGATGTGGTGGCGTTTCTACTGGCCGCTGCAGCGGTCGGCATCTTGTGCAAGATGAATGCGTCGATCTCAGGTGCCGAAGTTGGTTGCCAAGGGGAGGTCGGCTCGGCCTGCTCGATGGCTGCCGCCGGCCTTGCACAATTGCTTGGGGCAACCCCGGCGCAGCTGGAAAACGCCGCCGAGATTGCGCTGGAGCATAACCTTGGGCTGACCTGCGACCCGGTCGGTGGGCTGGTGCAGGTGCCGTGCATCGAACGCAACGCCATTGCCGCGGTGAAAGCGATCAATGCCGTGCAGATGGCGCTGCGTGGTGACGGTGAGCATTTCATCTCGCTCGACCGGGTAATCCGAACCATGCGCGATACCGGTGCCGACATGCATGCCAACTATAAGGAAACCTCCCGCGGTGGTCTGGCCGTGGCCTTCCCCGAGTGCTGAGCGTAGCACCGCCTGGTGCTAGCCCAATGCCTCGCGTAGTCGATACCACAACATCCCCAGGGCAAGCAGCGGCGAGCGCAGAGCCTTGCCCCCCGGAAAGGTCAAATGAGGCACCGCACTGAACACATCCAGCCCCTGACTCTGACCCTGCGCGATGCCCTCGGCCAGTAGCTTGGCCGTCCAGTGCGTCACGTTCAGGCCATGCCCGGAGTAGCCCTGGGCGTAGAACACGTTCGGGTGCTGGCGCAGGCGCCCGACCTGGGGGAAGCGGTTGGCGGTGATGCCGATCATGCCGCCCCACTGGTAGTCGATCTGCACATCGGCCAACTGCGGGAACACCTTGAGCACCTTCGGGCGCATGTAGGCTGCGATGTCTTTGGGATCGCGCCCGGAGTAATGGCAGGCGCCGCCGAAGAGCAGACGACGATCGGCGGTGAGCCGGTAGTAGTCCAGACCGACCTTCTGATCACACAGCGCCATGTTCTGCGGTATCAAGCGGCTGGCCAATGCTTCGGGCAGCGGCTCGGTTGCTACCACGTAGCTGCCGGCGGGCAGTACCTTGCCGCTCAGCCGGGGCTCCAGCTCGTCAAGGTGAGCATTGCAGCCCAGCACCAGGTTTTGCGCGCGCACCTTGCCGCTGGCAGTGTGCAAGATCGCCGTGGAGCCATGCTCGATGCGTAGCACCGGGCTCTGCTCGAAAATGCGCACACCCAGGCTTTGGGCGGCACGTGCCTCGCCTTGAACCAGGTCCAGAGGGTGCAGGTGGCCCGAACCCATGTCTACCAGCCCGCCTGCGTACTGGTCGCTGGCGACGATGGTGTGCAGGTCCTGCGGCCCGACCAGGCGTGTTTCATGACGGTAGCCAAGGTGTGCCAGTTCTTCCTGCTCAGCCTTGAAAGCAGCGAACTGCGCTGGGGTATTGGCCAGTTCGCAGAAGCCCCAGCGCAGGTCGCAGGCGATTGCGTACTGTTCGATGCGCCGTGCCACCAGGGCCACCGATTCAATGCCCGCATGCTGCAGGTAGCGCACGCCTTCCTGCCCGACATAACGGGCAAAGCCGCTGACGTCGTGTCCGATCCCGCGTATCAGCTGCCCGCCGTTGCGCCCGCTGGCGCCCCAGCCAATGCGCCGGCCCTCCAGCAGCACCACGCTAAGGCCGCGCTCGGCCAGTTCCAGCGCGGTGTTGACCCCAGTCAGGCCGCCGCCGACCACGCACACATCTGCCGTAAGCTCGCCCTGAAGGCTGGGGTAGGGCGCCGCATCGCGCGCAGTGGCGGCGTAGTAAGACGCGGTATGTTGATTTTCGAAAGGCATGGTGCGTTCTCGGCTCAGCGGTTGGACTTGATCTTGCTCCAGGAGCGGGTCATGACACGCATGATCTTCGGGCTGGGGGTACTTGAGATGTACAGCTTGTCGAGCACTTCTTGGGGGGGATAGATCTCGGGGTTCTCGACCAGGGATTTGTCCATGTAGGCCTTGGCGTCAAGGTTGGCGTTGGCGTAGCCGACCGTGGCGCTGATTTTGGCGATGACTTTGGGGTCGAGCAGGTAGTTGATGAAGGCCAGCGCCTGCTCGGGGTTGCTGGCGTCCTTGGGGATGGCCAGCAGGTCGAACCACAAGTTGCTGCCTTCCTTGGGAATGCTGTAGGCGATCTTGACGCCGTTCTTGGCCTCCACGGCGCGATTGGCGGCCTGGAACACGTCGCCGGAGTAACCGAAGGCGATGCAGATATTACCGTTGGCCAAGTCCGAGACGTACTTGGAGGAATGGAAGTAGGTGATGTAGGGGCGCAACTCCAGCAGGCGCGCTTCGGCCTTGGCATAGTCGCCGGGTTTCTCGCTGCGAGGGTCCAGGCCGAGGTAATTGAGCACCGCTGGGAACAGTTCGTCGGGCGAGTCCATGAAGGCCACGCCACATTGCTTGAGCTTCTTCAGGTTCTCTGGCTCGAACAGGGCTGCCCATGAGTCGATGTGATCAACGCCCAGCGCTGCTTTGACCTTTTCAACGTTGTAGCCGATGCCGTTGGTGCCCCATAGGTACGGCACCGCGTATTTGTTGCCTGGGTCGTTCTGCTCCAGCTGCTTGAGCAGTTTGGGGTCCAAATGCTGCCAGTTCGGCAGCTTGCTGCGGTCCAGCGGCAGAAACGCACCGGCCTGGGCCTGGCGAGCGAGGAAATGGTTGGACGGCACGACTACGTCGTAGCCAGTGCGGCCGGCCAGCAGTTTGCCTTCCAGGGTTTCATTGGAGTCGAACACGTCATAGACGACGTTGATCCCGGTACTGGCCGTGAAGTCGGCTAGGGTCGTGTCACCGATGTAGTCGGTCCAGTTATACACGCTGACGCTCGGCGCTGCCTGGGCGGCGGCGCCGAACAACAGGGCGAATGTGGCGGGGATCAGGGCTTGCAGATGACGCATGTCGACACCTCGTTGGTTTTGTTCTTCACGTTCGGTGCAAGGGGGGCGCTGGCGCCCCCGGCGGCAATCACACGCTCAGCAGCAGGAACTCGCGCTCCCAGGAGCTGATGACGCGCTTGAAGTTTTCATGCTCGGCGCGCTTGACCGCGACGTAGCCTTGGACGAACTGCTGGCCCAGGTACTGCTGCACGGTCTGGCAGTCCTCCATGTGCTGCAGGGCATCCTCGATGGTGATCGGCAAGCGCAGGTTGCGCCGCTCGTAGGCCCGGCCTTGTACAGGCGCACTCGGCTCGACCCCTTCGATCATGCCCAAGTAGCCGCACAACAAGCTGGCGGCGATCGCCAGGTACGGGTTGGCGTCGGCCCCAGGCAGGCGGTTTTCCACACGCATCGCCTCGGGGCTGGAGGTAGGTACCCGCAGGCCGGCCGTGCGGTTTTCCTCACCCCACTCGACGTTCACCGGCGCCGAAGTGTCGGGCAGGAAGCGGCGGAACGAGTTGACGTTCGGCGCGAACATCGGCAGCAGCTTGGGGATGTACTTCTGCAGGCCACCGATGTGGTGCAGGAACAACTCGCTCATGCTGCCATCGTCATTGGCGAACACCGGTTTGCCCGTGGCAATGTCGACCACGCTCTGGTGCAGGTGCATGGCACTGCCCGGTTCGTCGGTGATCGGCTTGGCCATGAAGGTGGCGGTGACGTTATGCTTGAGCGCTGCCTCGCGCATCGTGCGTTTGAACACGGTGATCTGGTCGGCCAGGTCCAGTGCGTCACCATGGCGGAAGTTGATCTCCATCTGCGCGGGGCCGTCTTCGTGGATCAAGGTGTCCAGGTCCAGGCCTTGCAGTTCGCACCAGTCGTACACATCTTCGAACAGCGGGTCGAATTCGTTGGCGGCATCGATGGAGAACGACTGGCGTCCACTCTCTGCCCGGCCCGAACGGCCCAGCGGCACTTGCAAGGGCAAGTCTGGGTCTTCGCAGCGCTGGGTCAGGTAGAACTCCATTTCCGGGGCGACGATCGGCTGCCAGCCTTTGTCGGCGTACAGCTTGAGCACCTTCTTAAGCACGTTGCGCGGCGACAGCTCAATGGGGTTGCCCTGCTTGTCGAAGGTGTCGTGGATCACGATGGCGGTCGGTTCGATGGCCCAGGGGATCTGGTAAACGGCGCTGGGGTCGGGGCGGCAGACCATGTCGATGTCAGCGGCATCGAGCAGGCTGTAGTAGATGTCATCATCGACGTAATCGCCGGTGACGGTCTGCAGCAGCACGCTTTCAGGCAGGCGCATGCCACGCTCATGCAGGAACTTGGCAGTCGGTGCGATCTTGCCGCGGGCGATGCCGGTCAGGTCGCTGATCACGCATTCGACTTCGGTGATGCGGTGTTCTTTCAGCCAGGCGGACAGCTGATCGAAAGGGGCGTTCATACAGACCTCTTGGTTGGGTTTTTTTATGGGAGCCGCGTTGCCCTTGAAAGCCGTTGCGCGGTTTCTATGGGTTCACGCTTCCCAGGTGACACGCTGAGGACTATCTTGGCGGCAGGCCGGCAACGGCATCTATCCACTTTCTTCGTCAAGCAATGCACCAAAAGAGTGCAAATAGGACTAAGCGTGACAACGCCCAACGCCTTGCAGGTTCAAGCTTTTCACACCACCGACGTCACCGAGCAAGTGCGGGCCACCCCTGGTTGGCAACAGCAGTATCGGCAGATGTCACCGGGGCATTTCAGCGGCCAGCTGCGCTGCCTGGAACTCGACGGTGTAGAGGTCTACGAAGAGCGTCTGAATACCCGGGTCGAGCAATTTTTCCGTGCCCCCAGCGGTTCGCTGGCGTTCTGTTTCGACCAAAGCGAGAACAGCCTGTACCTGCTCAACGAGCAGAGCCGCAATATCTGGATCACGCCAGAGAACTACCAGGAAGTGGCAGTGGTGTTCGATCAGGCGTTTCTAGCCCGTCATGGCCTGAACCCGGGGCGTATGGAGGGCTTGTTCATGGTGCCCCTTGGCAGCGGGCAGAATGCATTGTTTGGCAGTTGGCTCAGCGCTACCTTGACGCGTCTCGGGCAGGCCGACTGCACGTTACAGGGGCAGGCACTGGCCGAGCAGCTGCTCGAGGACTGCCTGTTCATCCTCGACAATGCCTGCCAGCGCCTGCAAGGCGGCGCTCTGGGGCGTCGCGGCGAGGAGCGGGCGATCATGCAACGAGTTAGCGAATGGGCGGCCGATTGCCCCGAAGAAAGCTTGAATTTGATGGAGCTGGCGGAAGTGGCTGGGGTTTCGCTGCGTCAGCTGCAGCAAGCGTTCAAGGCCTTCACCGGGATGCCCCCGGCCCATTGGCTGCGCTTGCGTCGGCTCAACGGTGCGCGGCGAGACCTGCTGTGCGGCTGTGAGGTTACCGTGGCAGAGGTTGCTATGCGCTGGTCTTTCTGGCATTTGGGAAGGTTTTCAGAGAGTTACCGGCAATTGTTCAAGGAATTTCCAAGCGAGACACTCAAGCGCTGCAGGGCTTGAGACAGATGGGTGACTGCATAAGCCTGAATGGCGCACGGTAGGTTCTTCTCACTAAAGAATTATCAGTTTTATCAGTTGCTTGATAGCAATTGTTAAAGTCCTTTCTATCGATACGCCAGCGAACAGTGCCAGCGATATGTCGCGCCCATGCTGACCACTGGGCCAGTGGTAATAGCCGATGACTCAAGGCCTGCGTTGACTGCGCGTGAGCGAGTGCACCCGCGAAGAGGCCAGCACAGACAACCCAGCATTGACGGCGGAAAATTGCTATCGTGCGCGGCAGTTTCCACCCGAGGTTTCGATGTTCTACCTGCCATTGCCCAGCGACCAGGCTGACCGCCTGGCGAGCGAGCCCACCGCCACCGACTTCTTCACGACCGCCAGCCTGCTGGAGGCCGCTGCTGTGCTGTTCGTGCAGAACCTGCCGCGGCAACCGGCAAACGCCTCGGCAGAGGCACAGGAGCGCCGGTTTGCCGAGATCGTTCGCATCGCCCATGACGTTGAACGTGCGGCCGCTGGCCGCTTTCAGGGCCAGGTAGCGCAGCGTTTCGACCGTGAAGCGTTCGCCATGGGGCTGGGAATGCTGGGGGATAACGGCGCTGCCCTGGTGTCTGCCGAAGCCCAGTACCAGGCCGATGAGTTCTTGGACGGCGAAGGCCAGTGGAATTTTCAATTCGCCGAGCGTTACCGGCAACGCGTCACCCCACTGCATCCGGTGCACTTGCCCTCGCTGGCCAGTGACCTGGAACTCAGCGACCAGCAGAACCGCCTGCTGCGCGAGTTTCTCAGCGGCGTCGACGAGTCGGTCGCGGTGCAAGGGTTTGCCGGTACCGGTAAGACATTCCTGATCCATCAGTTCGCCCGGTTGCTCGACCCTCAGCGCACCCTGCTGCTGGCCCTCACCGAGGGCCAATTGCGAGCGTTGAAGGGGCGGGTGAAAGATGCCCAGGCTTACGCAGCCCTGACCCTCGGCCAGTTGGCCGATGAAATGCTCAACCGCGACATGACCAGCAATGGCTGGCGCCTGCGCGACCCGTACCGCACCAAACTGTCCTGGCGCCCGCAGGAAGCGCAGGTGGTGCGCTGGCTGAGCATCCCCGATATCGGCCCGCTGGCGGCGCGCGACGTGGTTGCCCTTTGCATCAAGGCGGTGCGCAATTTCTGTCGCGGCGCTGACAGCCAGTTGCAGTTGCATCATTTGCCATCGGCAGGGCCAGGCACCACACCACTGGATCAGCAGGTACTGCTGGAAAAGGCTCGCTTGTACTGGCAGGAGTTGATTCGCCCCTCGGCGCGCGAGATTCAGCTGCCGGTGCGCGATTATCACAGGGTCAAGCTACTGTCGTTGACAGCCCACGCGATCGACAGCCGGTACACCCATGTCATCGTGGACGAAGCCCATGAGCTGTCCGCGCCGATGCTTGCGGTGCTTGACCGCAGCCCGCAAGCGGTCATTGCCCTAGGCGACGATCTGCAGAACCTCAATGGCCTCAGCCCGCACCACAGCAACTTCATTCGCCAACGTTACATCGACCATTCGCTGCGCGCCGGCCCCTCCATGGACGCGGTGCTCAACCCGTTGATCCAGGCGCACCCGGCGGCGATTCAGGCCGCATTCACCGGCAGTGCCGAGCATTACACGCGGGTAAGCTTCTTCGACACGGTGACGTTGCCCGAGCAGCCCACTGCGTTGATCGTCGACGATGAATGGGGCTTGTTTGGCTGGTTCCAGCGCCTGACCCACCAAGGGGTGCCGTTCGTGCTGCTGCACGGCGCGCGCAAGGATTTCGAGCTGTTCGTCGAAGATTGCATCGAGCTTTACCGCTACGGCACCCGCGCCCGTCACCCAATGCTGTTCCGTTACCCTAGCTGGCAGGCGCTGGAGCAGGACAAAGGTGACGACAAGGCATTTGTCGCCGTGGCTGGCATGCTGCGCAAAGGTTACACCCCCGAGCACTTTGCCAAAGCCAAGAGCCGTTACCGCTGGGACAAGGCGCCGAAGCTGTTCCTGGGCCGGGTGAGTGATGTGAAGAACATGGAATTCGCCAGGGTAATGGTGTCACCCGAGCTGATGGTCGCACCCACTGCGGCGGGCAACCGCAATGAGCGAGCAAGAATGCTGGCGGGGTTGTATACCGCCTGTTCGCGGGCGCGGCATGAACTTATCGTGCCCGGAGCAATGCTGGACTGGGTCAAGGACCAGCTCAGAGGTTGAGGGCCGGGGCCGCAGAGCGGCCCCGGCAGCGCTGAATCAGTTGCGATCCAACCACACGGTCTGGGCGTTGGTGAACTCGCGTACACCAAAGTGCGACAGCTCGCGCCCAAAGCCGCTCTTCTTCACCCCGCCAAACGCAACCCGGGGGTCGGAGGCGCAGTAGCCGTTGATGAACACGCCACCGGTATCCAGTGCTGCCGTCATGCGCTCAGCCAATGCGTAGTCAGCGGTATAGATGGTTGCCGCCAGGCCGAATTCGCTGTCGTTGGCCAGCTCCACCGCATGCTCGGCATCCCGAGCGGTAATGATCGCCGCCACCGGGCCGAACAGCTCCTGCTTGAAGGCGGTCATGTCCGGGGTGACATTGGCGAACACGGTCGGTGCGTAGAAGTTGCCCACGCCTTCGACCTTGTTACCGCCCAGCAGTAGGGTGGCTCCTTCGCCAAGCGTTGCCTGCACCTGGCCATCCAGTTCGTCACGCAGGTCGTAACGGGCCATTGGGCCGATATAGGTGTCGTCTTCCAGCGGGTTGCCAAGCTTGAGCTTGCGTGTTGCCTCGACGAACTTTTCAGTGAATGCCTCAACGATGCTTTGTTCGATGATCAAGCGCTTGGCCGCCGCGCATACCTGGCCTGTGTTCTGGTAGCGACCGATGACAGCGGCCTGCACGGCTGCGTCGAGGTCGGCATCGGCCAGCACGATGAAGGGGTCCGAGCCGCCCAGTTCCAGCACGCACTTCTTCAGCGCGGCACCGGCTTGGGCGCCGATGGCCATGCCGGCGCGCACGCTGCCGGTCAGTGTCACCGCGGCGATGCGCACGTCATTGATGGCGCGGGTGACACCCTCCGGGGTCACGTTCAGCACCTCGAAAACCCCCTCAGGCAGGCCTGCGCCCTTGAACAGTTCACCCAGAAGGTACGCGCTGCCCATCACGTTCGGCGCGTGCTTGAGTACGTAGGTGTTGCCTGCCAGGATCGCGGGCACCGCACCGCGCAGCACTTGCCAGATCGGGAAGTTCCACGGCATCACAGCGAGGATCGGGCCCAGCGGGCGGTACTCGATGCGTGCTTTCTGGACCTGGGTGGGCTCAGGCGCCAGCATCGCCGGGCCGTGCTCGGCATACCAGCGGCACAAACCCACGCACTTGCTGACTTCGCCACGGGCTTGGCTGATCGGCTTGCCGATTTCGCGGCTGATCATCTGGGAGAAGGCTTCGGCTTTGGCTTCCAGGGTATTGGCCAGGGCGAGCAGGTACTCGCTGCGCTGACCCAGCGACACCTGACGCCACTGGCCGTAACCTGCCTTGGCGCGTTGCAGCGCCGCTTCCAGTGCGGCGTCGGTGTCGTAAGGGTAGGCGCCAATCTGCTCACCGGTGAACGGGTCGAGGGAGATGGCGTGGGTCAGGCTGCTGATTGCACTCATGGCTGGACACTCTCGTCGTCGTTATTCAGTGACGCCAGACTAGTGGGCTATAGCTTTAATGAAAACTGAATAATAATGAGCGAAACATTCACGATTGGAGAATGACTGTGGACCTGGTGCAACTGGAAATCTTCAAGGCCGTGGCCGAGCAGGGCAGCATCAGCGCCGCCGCCCAGCATATCCACCGTGTACCGTCGAACCTGACCACGCGCATCAAGCAGTTGGAAGAGGATTTGGGGGTCGAGTTGTTCATTCGCGAGAAGAGCCGCTTGCGCCTGTCGCCGGCCGGCTGGAATTTTCTTGAGTATGCTCGCCGCATTCTTGATCTGGTACATGAGGCGCGGCTGACCGTTGCTGGCGAAGACCCCCAAGGCACATTCGCCCTCGGGTCGCTGGAAAGCACCGCCGCAGTGCGTATTCCGGCACTGCTGGCGCTTTATAACCAGCGTTACCCCAAGGTCGACCTGGATTTGTCCACCGGCCCCTCCGGGACCATGCTCGAGGGCGTGTTGTCAGGGCGCCTGGTGGCGGCCTTCGTCGACGGCCCGGTGCTGCACCCAAGCCTTGAAGGCATACCGGTGTTCGAAGAGGAGATGGTGATCATTTCGCCACTTAACCACGCCCCGGTCACTCGCGCCCAGGATGTAAACGGCGCGAGCATCTACGCCTTTCGCGCCAACTGCTCCTACCGACACCACTTCGAAAGCTGGTTTGTTCAGGACCAGGCCGTACCCGGCAAAATCCACGAAATGGAGTCGTACCACGGCATGCTCGCCTGTGTCAGTGCCGGTGCCGGGCTTGCCATGCTGCCGCGCAGCATGCTCGACAACATGCCTGGCTGCAGCACGGTCAGTGCCTGGCCGATGCAAGAGCAGTTTCGCTATCTCAAGACCTGGCTGGTCTGGCGCCGGGGCACGGTGTCGCGCAGTTTGAGCATGTTCGTCAAGTTACTGGAAGAACGCCGTGCGGGGTCACAGGGCTGGCCTTAGCTGCCATAGCCACAGCGGCGATACCGCCGTAAGCCCCGTGACAGAGGCATACTGGCAATTAAATACGCCAATACTGGCAATTCACTTTCATCTTTCTGATTAGCTGGACAATAATCAACAAAGTATTACCTCGTGTGACCGGCTGTAACGTCGCTCACCGTCAAATCGAGGGGTTCAAGCCCCCAACTTGCCAGCAACCGTTGTCCAATGGCAGCGGTTCGCCTGTATGAACATCAGGAGTAGTCATTGATGAAAAGCCGTCTTGCCAGCACGCTGGCTGTCGCTGTACTCGCCCTAGCTGGCAGCCAACTGGCCCAGGCCGCGCAGGTTTCTGGTGCGGTCGGGGTCACCAGCCAGGGCGACATGACTTACCGTCTGGGCATGTCGTTCGACTGGGACAAAAAGTGGCTGCAAAGCGACATCGGCTACGTGACTGGCTATTGGGATGCCGGTTACACCTACTGGGAAGGTGGCGAGGCCAGTGGCGCACACTCGCTGTCGTTCAGCCCAGTGTTCACCTATGAGTTCAGCGGCTTCACCTATACCCCTTACATCGAGGCCGGCATTGGTTTGGCGGCTTTCTCCAAAACTGACGTGGGTGATCAGCGCCTGGGTTCTTCGTTCAACTTCGAAGACCGTATCGGCTTGGGTCTGAAACTGCCGGGCGAGCAAAAGGTGGGTGTGCGGGCGATTCACTATTCCAACGCCGGCATCAAACAGCCCAACGATGGCATCGAGTCGTACTCGCTTTTCTACAGCAAAGGGTTCTAAAAGCTGGGGCCGCTTAGCGGCCCCGGTTTTCTCAGAAGGTGTAGGCAACCCCCGCCTGCACCGTGCGCGGTGCGCCGGGATACACGTAGGTGTTGAACGCCCCCTCGTCGTAGCCTTTGTTGAATAGGTTTTTCACATCCAGGTTCAAGCGCACGTGCTCGTTGACCTGGTAGAAGCTCAACAGATCCACCACGCTATAGCGCTGCATGGTGTAGGTGGTCGCTGCCGTTTGCCCGGCGCGGTCATCCACATACTTCACACCAACGCCCAACCCCAAGCCTTTGGCCAGCCCGTCCTGAAACTCATAGGTGTTGAGCAGGCTGAAGCTGTTGCGCGGGATGTTCGCAAGGCGCGTACCGAGAGGAAGGCTGTTGTCCTTGGTGACCTCGGCGTCGACGTAGGCATAGCCGCCGATCATTCGCCACTCGGGCGTCAGGTTGCCCGCCACGTTGATGTCCACGCCGCGGCTGCGTACTTCACCCGCTGCCACGCTGTAAGTGCCGGTGGGGTCGTTCGGGTCGCGTGTCAGCACGTTTTCTTTGACGATGTGGTAGATCGCGGCATCGACGCTCAGCTGACGGTCCAGCGCCTCCCACTTGACGCCCAGTTCGTAGGCTTTGCCTTTTTCAGGGTCGAAGCCTGTGCCTTGCAGGCTGGCACCGCTGTTGGGCTTGAACGAGCGCGAGGTAGTGGCGTAAACAGCCAGCGTATCGGTCAGGTCGTAGATCAGGCCCAGACGGGGCGTTACGCCGTTCTCAGCTTTGCTGAAGTCCCCAGTATTGTTGAGCTTGGTGTCGTAGTCATGTTCGAAGCGTTCCAAGCGTACCCCGGCCAAGGCTTTCAGGCGTTCGGTGAGGGCCACCTGGTCCTGGACGAATGCCGCCCAGGTTTTGAGGTTTTCCCGGTCATGGGTGGTGGTACGGGTGAGGGCAGGGCGCGGCTGGCCCAGGACTGGGTCGTAAATGTCGACCGGATAAGCGCCGGCGCCTGCCGCCGAACGCTGAATGATCGAGTTGTAGTCGTAATCTTCGTACTCGATACCCGTGAGCAGCGTATGGGCGAAACCGCCGGTGTCGAAGTGGCCCGTCAGGTTGAGCTGGTAGTCGCGATCGCGCCATTGCAACTTGCGGTAGTTGAAGTTGCGCCCCAGCGTGCGGCCGTCGGCCTGAAGGCCGTTTGCCTCCACCGCATTGCCTTGCAGCGAGCCGTCCAGCCACTGCAGCCCGCCAGCCAGGGTCCAGTCGTCGTTAAGCCAGTGCTCGAAGCGCAGCTGGGCCATGTTGTTGTCGTTATGCAGCAGGTTGTCGCTGCCTTTTTCCCAGATATTGGTATCGCGCGAGGCGCTGCCGCGTTGGCCGGGCAGGCGGGTCAAACCTCGATCGAGGGGGTGGTTGTTGCGCATGAAGTCACCCTCGAAGATGACCTTGGTGGATTCGTTGAGCTGCCAACTGATGACCGGCGCTATGCCATAGCGCTCGCTTTGCACATCGTCGCGAAAACTTTCTGCGTCTTCGCCCACCACATTCAGGCGGTAAGCCAATGCGCCATCGGCATTCAACGGCCCGCTGGCGTCCAGGGTCGCGCGGCGCATTCCTTGGTCGTCGACCTGGCTGCCTAGCGTGACTTTAGGTGCGCTCAATGGCTGCTTGCTGACCACGTTGAAGGTGCCGCCAGGGTCGCCCCGCCCGTACAGGCTGGTGGCCGGGCCGCGGATCACCTCGAGGCGCTCGACGCTATTGGCGTCCGGGGCATTGGGGTAGCCGCGGTTGATCGGGAAGCCGTTACGGTAGAACTCACCGGTGGTGAAGCCGCGCACGGTGAAAGTGGTCAGGCCCTGGCCACCGAAGTTGTTGGCACGGCCAACACCGCCGGCGTAATCCAGGCCCTCTTGCAGGCGAGTGGCGCCGGTATCTTGAAGCACGTCTTTAGGCACCACGCTGATCGATTGGGGTATCTCGTGCAGTGCTGTATCGGTACGTGTGGCGCTGGCAGAACGGCTGGCTTTGTAGCCTTGCACCGGCCCATCGGCCCGCTCGGTGTCGGCACTGCTGGTTATGCTCAGAGCCTGAAGTTCGATCTGGCCACCGTCGGCCAGCGGCTCAGGCTCGGCGAAGGCCCAAGGGGACATAGCTTGAAGAACACATAGCGAAACGAACGTGCGACGCATCGACGGTACGATCCTGGAAGAAAGCGCTGAGGGAGAATGGTTTTAGCAGCGGGAAGCTACTACGAATCATTATCAAATGCATTAGTTATAATTTGCACGGAGGTACCACTTTCGGCAGCAAAGACGAGGCTTCATGTTTTTTTCACCTTGCGCTGTTATGATCGCGCCACTCTTTGGGGAGTAGCCTGCCTTCGCGCCTTGCGGCGGCGCTCTGGTCAACATATTTGGCAACCTGCCATGGCCAGCGCATCCATTCGGATTGGCGAGACCAACGACCTTCCTGCAGCCAAGCCGGGCCTGCAGGTCGGCTGTCGTTGACTCGTTGCCCGGTTGGAGCTTGAACCTTGAACCCCATTTCCCTGATCTTTCTCGCCTTCGCCATGTCCACCGATGCCTTCGCAGCCGCAATCGGCAAGGGCTCGAGCCTGCACAAGCCACGCTTGGCCGAGGCCCTGCGCACGGGTCTGATCTTCGGCATCATCGAAGCCATCACCCCGGTGATCGGCTGGCTCTTGGGTCAAGCCGCCAGCCAGTATGTCGAACAGTGGGACCACTGGATCGCCTTTACCCTGTTGCTACTGCTAGGCGCGCACATGGTGCATGCCGGGCTCAAGCCCGATGAACAGGAGCAGGAAAAACAAAGCCAGCATTCGTTCTGGATTCTGGCGGTCACGGCGGTGGCAACCAGCATCGACGCCCTGGCGGTGGGCATCGGCCTGGCTTTCGTTGACGTGAATATCTGGGTGGCCGCTGCGGCGATCGGCCTGGCGACCATGACCATGGTGACCATCGGCACCATGCTCGGGCGGGCGTTGGGCTCTGTGGTGGGCAAGCGCGCCGAGATCATTGGTGGGATCGTGCTGATGCTGGTGGGCACCACCATTCTTTACGAGCACCTGAGCGCGGTGTGAATCGCGGATTGTCGGGTATGATGCAGCCCCCGATATTCCCAAGAGGCCATGCCATGACCCTGAGCGCTGAACAGATCGGCGAATTCCAAGCCTTTGCCGAACAGCTGGCCGATGCCGCTGCGCAGGCGATCCAGCCGTATTTTCGTGCCAGCCTCGAGGTCGAGGACAAGGGCGGGCGCCTGTATGACCCGGTGACCGTGGCGGACAAGGCCGCCGAGGACGCCATGCGGGCATTGATCCAGGCGCATTACCCCGAACACGGCATTCTTGGTGAAGAAGCCGGTGTGGCGGTGGGCAGCAGCCCCCTGACCTGGGTGCTTGACCCCATCGATGGCACTCGCGCCTTTATCACCGGCCTGCCGCTGTGGGGGACCTTGATCGCCCTCAATGACGGCACCAAACCCGTGCTCGGTGTCATGAACCAACCCTTCACCGGTGAGCGTTTCGTAGGGACACCGGCGGGTGCCTGGCGCAGTGGCACACCCTTGAAAACCCGCGCATGCCGTGAATTGGCTACTGCCACCCTGATGTGCACCACGCCGGACATGTTCGACACCGCCGAGCGTAAGGCGGCGTTCGAAAACGTGGCTGGCCAGGCGCGGTTGATGCGTTATGGCGGTGATTGCTATGCCTACTGCATGTTGGCATCGGGCTTTGTCGATGTAATCGTCGAGGCCAGCCTACAGCCGTATGACGTGCAGGCGCTGATGCCCATCATCGAGGGGGCCGGCGGGGTGATCAGCGCGTGGGACGGCAGCAGCGCGCAGAACGGCGGTTGTGTAGTCGCCTGTGGTGACCCGGTTTTGCATGCGCAGGTGGTGCAGTTGTTGCGTCACGCCATGTAATTGGCCAGCGGCTTGGTGCTGAGCCGCACTTTTTGCGTTTTCCGGGCTCTATCCTTGGCCAGGCCGCACCGACACCCGATGCGGCCGCCGATTTCGACCCGGTGCCGATGGTTGCGAGCTATCCCAGAATTCTCCCACGCCTGCTGCTGGCAGGCGCCCTGATTGGCCTGGCCGGCTGCAGCGAGCGGCAAGGGCACGACATTGTCAGCCAGTTGGGTGAAGGCAAGCCCAGTGAGCTGTTCCAGACCAGCGTCGACCGCATGGCGACGTTGGCCATGCGCGACAACCTACAAAGCTTGTATCTGCTGATGAACAAGCTCTACCTGCGCAACCCCAACCAGTGGAAGCTTTCAGGCTACCTGGACGCGACCACTGCCGAGCGGCAGATCCGCGTGGCCATCGAGCAGCGCAAGCCGCTGCCGCAGCTAGGCAATCGACGTGACCTCGCGGCCTTGAGCTATGCGTTGGACCCTGATTTTCGGGGTGACCGGGTGGGTGCTTTCATCTATGCCATCGGCAGCATGCTGATCACCGCCCACGGTGGGCGTAGCGAGTTCTATATGACCGATACGCTCGACCCGCTGTTCATCAACAACGCCGCGCGCAACATCGAAAAGGCCACCTGGATGCTCAGCCAACGCCAGG
Source organism: Pseudomonas sp. KCJK9000 (assembly GCF_046230725.1). Lineage (NCBI taxonomy): Bacteria > Pseudomonadati > Pseudomonadota > Gammaproteobacteria > Pseudomonadales > Pseudomonadaceae > Pseudomonas > Pseudomonas sp. KCJK9000. The sequence goes on from NZ_JBJJLN010000005.1 coordinate 96,370, forward strand.
ATGCCAACGGGGTGCTGTTGCTGTTCTCCAATGAAATATCCGAGCAGGGCAGTAATCTGAGTTTCGCCGTTGAATTCGGCAAGATCGTTGCCCGGCTGGATTTGCTGGCAGAGCTGCTGGATGAGCGCTACCGGCGGATCGGGCTCAATTATGCGCAGAGCCTGTTGTTGATGAACTTTCTGCCTGTGCAATGAGCCGGCCATCGTCACCGATGGCCGAGTGCCCACTATTGCCAGCAACGCTTCGGCGAGCTGACTGCGCGGACCTTCAGGCCGCGCCCTTGACCGGGCTTATAACGGGTAATGCTTGAGTTCGCGCGCGATCAGCATGCGCTGAATCTCGCTCGAACCCTCGTAGATTTGCGTGATACGCGCATCGCGGTAATAACGCTCTACCGGGTAGTCCTCCAGGTAGCCATAGCCGCCGTGTACCTGCATCGCCATCGAACATACCCGTTCGGCCATTTCCGAAGCGAACAGCTTGGCCTGAGAGGCCTCCGACAAGCATGGCTTGCCAGCGCTACGCAGGCGCGCGGCATGCAGTATCAATAAGCGTGCGGCATTCACTTGCACCTGCATGTCCGCCAACAGGTTGGCGATGCTCTGGTGCTCGTTGATCGGTTTGCCAAACTGGATACGGTCGCGCGAATAAGCCAACGCTGCCTCGAACGCGGCGCGGGCGATTCCCAGGGCCTGGGCGGCGATGCCGATGCGGCCGCCTTCAAGGTTGGACAGCGCGATGGCCAAACCCTTGCCACGCTCGCCGAGCAGGTTGGCTGCCGGCACGCGGCAGTTGTCGAACGTGACCGCGCAGGTGTCCGAGGCACGAATGCCCATCTTGTGCTCGCTGCGCTCGACCTTGAACCCTGGGTTGTCGGTCGGCACCAGAAACGCGGACAGGCCCTTCTTGCCCAGGTCCGGGTCAGTCACGGCAAAAACGATGGCAAGGCCTGCGCGGCGGGCGTTGCTGACGAACTGCTTGGCCCCATTGATCACCCAATGGCCATCGACCAGCTCGGCGCGGGTACGCAGGTTGTGCGCTTCGGAGCCTGCCTGGGGTTCGGTCAGGCAGAAGCAGCCGATGGTTTGCCCTGCCGCAAGGCCTGGCAACCAGGCCTGTTGTTGCTCGGGGCTACCATAGGCCAGCAGCGGGCCGCAGCCGACCGAATTGTGGATGCTCATCATCGCCCCCGTGGCGCCGCATCCGGCGGAGATTTCCTCCACCGCCAGGGCGTAGGCCACGTAGTCGGTGTAGCTGCCGCCGAAGGTATCCGGCACGACCATGCCCAGCAGGCCGAGCTCGCCCATCTTGCGGACCACGCCATCGTCGATCCAGCCGGCCTTTTCCCAGGCTTGCGCGTGAGGGGCAATTTCGCCGCGGGCGAAGTCACGGGCCATGTCGCGGATCATGATTTGTTCTTCGCTCAGTTCCAGGTCTTGCATGCTGTACTCCCGGCTCACAGGCCTTCGAAGAATTGATCGACCCGCTGGCGCGTCAGCCCGGCGAGGGTTGGCGGGTTCCAGCGCGGCTGCTTGTCCTTGTCGATGATTAGCGCGCGTACGCCCTCGATGATGTCGCCATACTCGAACCACTGGCGGTCGATGTGCAGCTCCATGGCGAAGCATTCCTCCAAGGCCATGTGGCGGCCCCGGCGCAGCATCTCCAGGGTAACTGCCATGGCTAATGGCGAGCGGCTTTCCAGCTGGTCGGCAGTGGCCACAGCCCAATCGTGGCTGTCGCCGATGCGCACTGTACGCAGTTGTTCGACGATCGCTGCCACGTCGGCTTGGGCGAAGAAATGGTCGATGACCGGACGCAACTTTTGCAGGGGCGCTTCGTCCAGTACCTGGCTACCCAGCTTGGCCAGCAAGTTCTGCAGGTCCTTGAGTGGGTGGTCGCCAAAGCGCAGTTGGTCCAGGCCCTCATCCAGGGCTGCCAGCTTGTCGCTGGCCAGGTACCAGTCGGCAAGCCCGCAGTACAACGCATCCGCTGCCTGGATCTGGGCGCCGCTGACACCCAGGTAAGTGCCTAGCTCACCGGGGATGCGCGACAGGAAGTAGCTACCCCCCACATCGGGAAAATAGCCGATGCCGACTTCGGGCATGCCCAGGCGGCTGCGCTCGGTCACGATACGCAGGTCGCAGCCCTGGGCCAGGCCCATGCCGCCGCCAAGGGTGAAGCCGTCCATCAGCACCAGCACCGGCTTGCGGTAGCGGTGGATGGCAAGGTCCAGGGCATATTCCTCGACGAAAAACGCTTCGTGCAGGGTTTCGCCCGCCTTGTAGCTGTCGTGTAACGAACGGATATCGCCGCCTGCGCAAAAGCCCTTGGGCCCTTCGCCGCGCAGCACCACGGCTTGCACCTGCGGATCCTTCGCCCAGCAGTCCAGTTGCTGGTGCAGGCAGCGCACCATGTCCAGCGTCAGGGCATTGAGGCCGGCAGGGCGGTTGAGGGTGATGTGGCCAATCTGGTTGCGAACCTCGGCCAGTACATGGGTGGTTACCGAGGTAGTAGCGTACGCGGTCATCGCGTTCTCCCTGCTTTGTTATTGATTTTCCAATGAAGTTTGCAGCGCGCTGGAGGATCGCAGGATCCTGTCATGCAAAATTGCGCTGCACAATGGACAATTGTGCAGCGCCATCGTGCATTTATGCCCGGCCTACACCCAAGTGATGCAGTGGGGGCGTTCATTACTCTAAGCGTAACGATCAGCCGCCTAGCTTGATTGATCCGATTAGCGCCAGCGCCCTAATGTGCCTCCACGACAGCGAACCTGTGGAGTCACTCAATGACCATAACAAAGAATCCACCGCCGCAATGGTCCAGGCGGCGCGCAGAGAAGCAGCGCCGCCTGGACCGTGTACGTCACCTGGCCGACGGCGTGGTGCTGCCCACCGAGCGGATCACCGAAGCCTTGGAATTGTTGATCGCACCAGGCGACCGCGTGGTGCTGGAGGGCAACAACCAGAAGCAGGCCGATTTTCTTTCCCGTTCGCTGGCCAAGGCAGACCCTGAGCGCCTGCACGGCCTGCACATGATCATGCCTAGCGTCAGCCGTGCCGAGCACCTTGACCTGTTCGAGCGCGGCATCGCCCGCAAGCTCGATTTCTCCTTTGCAGGCCCACAGAGCCTGCGCATTGGCCAATTGCTGGAAGACGGCCTGCTCGAAGTGGGCGCTATCCACACCTACATCGAGTTGTACTCGCGGTTGCTGGTCGACCTTATTCCCAATGTCACGCTGGTGGCAGGCTTCATGGCTGACCGCCAGGGCAACCTATATACCGGCCCTAGCACCGAAGATACCCCGGCACTGGTCGAGCCGGCTGCTTTCAGTGACGGTTTGGTGATCGCCCAGGTCAACCAGTTGGTCGAGCGCGTGGACGATCTGCCGCGCGTGGACATTCCGGCGTCCTGGGTAGACTTCGTGGTGGTGGCGGACCAGCCGTTCTACATAGAGCCGCTGTTCACTCGCGACCCGCGTCATATCAAGCCGGTCCACGTGCTGATGGCGATGATGGCCATCCGCGGAATCTACGAAAAGCATCAGGTCCAGTCGCTGAACCACGGCATCGGCTTCAACACTGCTGCCATCGAATTGATCCTGCCGACCTACGGCGAGTCGCTGGGGCTAAAAGGCAAGATCTGCCGCAACTGGACCCTCAACCCGCACCCGACCCTGATTCCGGCCATCGAAAGCGGGTGGGTCCAGAGCGTGCACTGCTTCGGCACGGAACTTGGGATGGAAGACTACATTGCCCAACGCCCGGATGTGTTCTTCACCGGCCGCGACGGCTCCATGCGCTCGAACCGGATGATGTGCCAGCTGGCCGGGCAATACGCAGTGGACCTGTTCATCGGCGCCACCCTGCAGGTCGATGGCGATGGCCACTCCTCGACCGTCACCCGCGGCCGCCTGGCAGGCTTCGGCGGTGCGCCGAACATGGGCCACGACCCCCGTGGCCGGCGCCATGCGACACCCGCCTGGTTGGACATGACAGTGCCTGACACCCTGCTCGAACGGGGCCGCAAGCTGGTGGTGCAGATGGTCGAAACCTACCAGGAGGGGGGCAAACCTACTTTCGTCGAAACCCTCGACGCGGTGCAAGTCGCGAAAAAGGCTGGCATGCCTCTGGCGCCGGTCATGATCTACGGCGACGACGTCACCCACTTGCTCACCGAGGAGGGCATCGCCTACCTGTACAAGGCGCGCAGCCTGGAGGAGCGCCAGCAGATGATCGCGGCCGTGGCCGGGGTCACTGCCATCGGCTTGCGCCACGACCCCAAAGACACCTTGCGTATGCGCCAGCAGGGCCTGATCGCGCTGCCCGAGGACCTTGGCATCCGCCGTACCGATGCCAGCCGCGAACTGCTCGCGGCGCGCAGTATTGCCGACCTGGTCGAGTGGTCTGGGGGCCTCTATAACCCGCCAGCACGTTTCAGGAGCTGGTGAATGAGCGCATACCCGAATCTCTCAGCAGCGGCTTGCGCCGCGATCAGGCCGCTACGCCGCCCCCAGCTCTGCCTGGCTGACCAACTGGCCGACCTGGCGGTGGAAGCCCTGATAGATGAAGCCGAGCTGTCGCCCAAACCAGGCCTGGTCGACCGTCGCAGCAGTGGCGCCCACAGTGACATGACGCTGGCCCTGATGCACGCCTCGGCGCTGGCCCTGTGGCCTTGCCTGCGACAAATGGCCGAGGCCGCCGAATATCACAGCGAAATCGGCTTGCCGCTGCGCGCTGAATTGGGCCGCCTGGGCCGCGAGGGCGAAGCGGCCATGCTCGCCACCACTGGGGGTGTCAATACCCACCGCGGCGCAATCTGGGCGCTGGGGCTGCTGGTCGCAGCCCAAGCGCTACAGCCCCAGGCCGATGCCATGGGAGTGGCGGCTCGCGCCGGGCGCATCGCCCTGATCGATGACCCGGCGGCGCCGCGTCAGAGCAGCCACGGTGCCCAGGTACGCCAACGCTATGGCGCCAGCGGCGCCCGCGAGCAGGCCCAACAAGGTTTCCCGGCTGCCCTCGAACATGGCCTGCCGCAACTGCGCCGCAGTCGCGCCAGCGGGGCCAGTGAAAGCCAGGCCCGGGTCGATGCCTTGCTGGCGATCATGGCCGCGCTCAGTGATACCTGCGTGCTCTGGCGCGCCGGCCCGCAAGGCCTGCACCAGGTGCAAAGCGGTGCCCGTGCGGTGCTCGAAGCTGGGGGCAGCGCCACGCTGCAAGGCCGGCGCAGGTTGCGCCAACTGGACGCGCAACTGTTGCAACTCAACGCCTCACCGGGCGGCGCCGCCGATCTGCTAGCGGCCTGCCTGTTTCTCGACAAAGCCGGGAGCCTGTGACATGGAAACATTGAATTTTCAATTCCCCGCCGCCGAACCCGGTCGCGGTCGGACGCTGGTCGGCTGTGTCAGCTCGGGCGACCTCGAAGTGCTGATCGAGCCTGGCCAGGCTGGCAGTCTGGACATCCAGGTGGTGACGTCGGTGAACGGCAGCGCTGCGCGCTGGCAGCAGTTGTTCGACCGCCTGTTCCAAGGCCGCGCATTACCGGCGGTGAAAATCGATATCCATGATTTCGGCGCCACGCCTGGGGTTGTGCGCCTGCGCCTGGAGCAAGGCTTGGAGGAGATAGCCCATGACTGACAACGCCCGTCTGCTGCAAAGCCGCAGCTTCGTCGAACTCGGTGCCCGCCAGCGTGCCCGCGCGTTGCTGGATGCGGGCAGTTTCCGAGAGTTGCTTGGGCCATTCGAGCGCCTGATGTCCCCCTGGCTGCCACGTCAGGGCATCGTGCCCCAGGCCGACGACGGCGTAGTGATTGCCAAGGGCCTGCTCGCAGGTCGGCCTGCCGTGGTGGCGGCCATCGAGGGCGCGTTCCAGGGTGGCAGTATGGGGGAGGTCGGTGGCGCCAAAATCGCAGGCGCCTTGGAACTGGCTATCGAAGACAATCGTAACGGCATCCCTACCTGCGCCGTGCTGTTACTGGAAACCGGCGGGGTAAGGCTGCAGGAAGCCAATCTTGGCCTGGCAGCCATTGCCGAAATTCAGGCAGCGATCGTCGAACTACGGGGCTATCAACCGGTGATTGGCCTGGTAGCCGGCGCGGTGGGGTGCTTCGGCGGTATGTCCATCGCGGCGGGGTTGTGCAGCCATCTGTTGGTCACCCGCGAGGCTCGCTTGGGGCTCAACGGCCCACAGGTGATCGAGCAGGAAGCCGGCATTGTCGAGTACGACGCCAAAGACCGGCCGTTCATCTGGAGCCTGACCGGAGGCGAGCAGCGTTACGCCAGCGGTTTGGTGGATGCCTATGTGGCCGATGACGTCGAGCGCATCCGCGAGCAGCTGCTGCAACTGCTGGATACGCCATCGGTCGATCGCGCTGGCCGCCATGCCTGGTTCCTGGAGCGCTTGGCCAGCCTAGGCGGCAACTGCCCTCAGCTGGACGCGGCTGCCGTCCGTGCCCTTTACCAAGGAGAAGCCCAATGAACCGTGCCTTGAATTGGCTGCCAGGCCTTGCTGGTGGTGAGCCGCTGGCAGGTTACCCACCGTCAGTGCAGGTGATCGATGGCGAGTTGGATAACCGCCTGGCGCGCTTCATTGCTGTGGTCCCCGATGCCCACAACCCATTTGCGCGGGCGCGTGCCGGTGAAGTCGGCCTGCTCGAAGGTTGGGGCTTGGCCAAGGCTGTGGCCGATGCCGTCGTACAAGACCGCGCAGGCCAGAAGCGGGCCATCGTTGCAGTCATCGATGTCCCCAGCCAGGCCTACGGCCGCCGTGAGGAGGCTCTGGGTATTCACCAGGCTTTGGCCGGGGCGGTGCAGGCCTATGCGCAGGCTCGTCTGGCCGGGCATCCGGTGATCGGCTTGCTGGTCGGCAAGGCCATGTCAGGTGCCTTCCTGGCCCATGGCTACCAAGCGCAACGGCTGATCGCACTGGATGATAGCGGGGTCATGGTGCATGCCATGGGTAAGGCCGCGGCGGCGCGCATTACCCTGCGCAGTGTCGAACAGCTCGAGGCGCTGGCCGCCGAGGTACCGCCGATGGCGTATGACCTGGCCAGTTATGCCTCCTTGGGCTTGCTCTGGCGGCGCCTGCAAGTCGAGCGTGCCGACGCACCCACTGCCGCTGACATTGCCCAGGTGCGCGCTTGCCTGAGCGAGGCTGTGCGCGACATTGGCCAGTCGACTGATCTCACATCCAGGCTCGCCGGCGAACACCGCAAAGCTTCCCGTGAAGTGCGGGCACGCCTGCGCAGCCAGTGGCAGGAGGCCTGAGATGAACCTGCCACAACCACATGACCTGCTCTGGGGCATGCCGGCGGCCGGCCTGCCTGACGATGCCCCAGCCTGGGCGGTGCAGGCACTGACCGCCGGGCAGCCAGTGGTAGTCAGGCGTGCCAGCTGCGACGCGGGTTGGGTGGCTGTGGGCGTACGCGGGCAGGGGCGCGCGCAGCGCTTGGGCGTGGTGATGCGCTTGGGTGATATCCAGCGGCAAGTGCGGCCAGAGGCACTGCGCTGGTCGGCGCCAAGCCCCTGGCCTGCGCTTGAGGCGCTGCCCTCGGTGGCAGCCGTGCTGGATGCCAGCGGGCTGGCCTGGGGGCCAACCGGCGGCGTCGGCTACCAACTGGCGACCGGTTGCCCGGTCGTGCATCTGGCCAGCGACCTCGACCTGTTGGTACGTACCCCGCAATCGATGACCCGTGCCAAGGCGCGTCAGCTGCTTGATACCTTCGCCTGCGGCCCATGCCGTATCGATGTGCAATTAGAGACCCCGGCAGGGGCCGTCGCCCTGCGTGAGTGGGCCGGCCAGGCGCGCCGAGTGTTGCTCAAGTCAGCCCTGGGCCCGCGCCTTGTGCAAAATCCTTGGCACCCTATGGAGTGCGCAGCGTGAGCAGCCTTTGGGCGTTCCCCGGCCAGGGCGCGCAGCAGCCCGGCATGCTGCAGCGTCTGCCGGAGGGCGGCGCAGCGGTACTGGAAGAGGCCAGCGATGTGCTAGGCGAGGCTGTTTCGACGCTCGATAGCGCTCAGGCTTTGCAGTCTACCCGCGCCGTGCAGCTCTGCCTGCTGCTGGCCGGGGTTGCCTGGGCGCGGTGGCTGCTGCAGCGCAGCCCCGCCGCGGACTATGTTGCCGGGTTATCCATCGGTGCGTACCCGGCCGCGGTAACGGCCGGGGCGCTGGCATTGGCCGATGCGGTACGCCTGGTCGCCCTGCGCGGTGAACTGATGCAACGTGCCTACCCGCAAGGCTATGGCATGACTGCACTGAGCGGCCTTGACCAGGCATCGGCCGAACGCCTGCTGGCCGAAGTCGGCGGTGAGGTGTACCTGGCCAACCTCAATAGCGACAACCAGATCGTCATAGCCGGCAGTGACACCGCCATGGCCGAGGTCGCGGCCCGGGCCCGCGCGCGCGGGCAGGGCGTGGCCCGGCGCCTGGCGGTGAGCGTGCCCTCACACTGCGCCTTGCTCGACGGCCCAGCCCAACAACTGGCGACGGCCTTTGCCGGTATCGAGTTACGCCGCCCGCGCATCAGCTACCTGAGCGGTAGCACTGCGCGCCCTATCCACGACCCGCAACGCCTGCGCGATGACCTGGCTGGCAACATGGCCCGGCTGGTCGACTGGCGTGCTACGTTGCGCAACGCCTATGAACGCGGTGTGCGCCTGCACCTGGAAATGCCACCGGGCAGCGTGCTCAGCGGCCTGGCCCGGCCGGTGTTCGAGCAAGGCAGGGTGTTGGCGCTTGACGCCACGCGCTGGGACACCGTCGATGCGCTGATGCGCCAGGAGGTGGGCCGATACTGAGCGGTGCCGTGTTTTTCGAAGGACAACAACAAGCAACTTCGACCCAACGCGAGGACAATAACAATGATTATCTACGGTGTAGCTTTCCTGGCCTTGTGCACCTTGGTCGGCCTGTTCATCGGCGAGCTGCTGGGCAAGCTTTTGGGCGTGCCTGCCAATGTCGGCGGTGTGGGCATCGCCATGCTGCTGCTGATCTTCATCGGCAGTTACCTCAACAAACGGGGCCTGATAACGGCCAAATCCGAACAAGGCGTGGAGTTCTGGAGCGCCATCTACATCCCCATCGTGGTGGCCATGGCCGCGCAGCAGAACGTATTCGGTGCCCTGGCGGGTGGGCCGATGGCAGTGCTTGCCGGCACCGCCGCCGTGGTGGCCAGTTTCGCCATGGTGCCGTTGCTGGACCGCCTGGGCCAAAAAAAGCCTGAGCCGGTTGCCGACAAACCTCTGACCACGCCACAACGGTGACCGCCATGTACGAATCGATGATGAAAGTGATCAGTGGCTACGGCCTGGTGAGCGGCTTTGCAGTGATTGGCGTGACCATGTGGCTGTCTTACTGGCTGTCGGCAAAGCTGACCCATGGCCGCCTGCACGGCTCGGCCATCGCTATCTTTCTGGGCCTTGTGCTCAGTTACTTTGGCGGCGCAATAACAGGTGGCCACAAAGGCCTGGTGGATATTCCGCTGCTTTCGGGTATCGGCTTATTGGGCGGTGCGATGTTGCGAGACTTCGCAATCGTTGCCACGGCCTTTGGTGTGAACATCGAAGAGCTCAAGCGTGCCGGTGTTTCTGGCGTCATTTCGTTGTTCTTCGGCATCGGGGTGTCATTCGTGGCGGGCGTGGGGGTTGCGCTGGCCTTCGGTTACACCGATGCGGTCAGCCTGACCACCATCGGCACGGGCGCAGTGACCTATATCGTTGGCCCGGTAACCGGTGCGGCCATCGGCGCCAGTTCCGAAGTCATGGCCTTGTCGATTGCCGCAGGGCTGGTCAAAGCCATCCTGGTGATGATAGCCACACCCTTCGTGGCGCCGATGATCGGCTTGAACAACCCGCGCACCGCCGTGATTTTCGGCGGCTTGATGGGCACCTCCAGTGGTGTGGCTGGTGGGCTGGCCGCCACCGACCCGAAACTGGTGCCTTACGGTTGCCTGACCGCAGCGTTCTACACGGCGTTGGGTTGCCTGCTTGGGCCTTCGTTGTTGTTCTTCATCATGCGTGCGGTAGCTGCATGAACCCAGCGCCGCTGCGGCTCAGCCCAAGGCGGCGCTGTACATCCGGCACTCGGCCAGCAAGGCCAGCAGGTTCGGTTCGCGCTCGCGCGCCTTGAGGAACACCACGCCGATATGCTGCTGCAGGCGGTAGCGCGCCTGCAGGGCTATCAGCTTGACCCGGTTTTCGTACACGGCTGCGATACGCCCCGGTAACAATGCAAAGCCTACGCCTGAGCTGACCATGCTCAGCAGGGTGAAGATGTCGTTCACCTGCATCGCCACCTTCGGTTCGAAACCTGCTTGCTGGAACACCCGCGCACCGTCGCGATGGGTGGCGAAGCCGGGTGTCAGGGTGATGAAGGTGGAGTCGGCCAGGTCCGCCAGGTCCACCTCTTGTTGCTCGGCGAACGGCGAGTCGGTAGGCACCGCGAGGAAGATATCGTCGCAGAACAGCGCCAGCTGTTCGCAGGCCGGATCTGCCGCGCCGTCGTCCAGCGATACCAGAATGGCTTCCAGTTCGTGGTTTTTCAGGCGCTGCAACAGGTCGACATTCGAGCCCAGGGTCAGGTCGATGTTCAGCTCGCTGCGCCGAAGCTTCAAGCCCATCACCAGCTTCGGTACGGTCTTGACGGTCAGCGAGTACAGCGCGCCAAGACGAAAACGCTCGGCATAGAAACCAGCCGCCTCGCGGGTGTGGCGCACCATCTGTTCGGCGTCCTGAATCAGCTGCCGGGCTTTTTTCTCCAGCACGTAGGCGCTTTCCAAGGGGATCAACTGGCGGCCTTCGTGCTTGAACAGCGGGCAGCGCAGTGCACTTTCCAGGGAGTGAATGGCCCGGTGTACGCTGACCGCACTGGTCGACAGGTCGGCGGCCGCCCGGCCGAGGTTGCCGCTGCGCATGAAGGCCAGAAAGGTCTCGAGCTTTTTCAGAGTCAGTTCTTCGTCGATCAGCATGCCGATTGGGCCAGCGCGGTTAGGGGGCCTTGATCATGCCACAGGCGTAAGCCTGACAGCGTCATCGAAATCAGCCATGTGCCCGTCGGGACTTGCATGGCGAACTGGCCCACCGTCGCCCTCGCCGGATGCCAGGCGGGCGATTCAATGACGTCAAATAATAATCCGCCCCGTTACCATTCAGGCGCGCGATGGCGCGCCGATAGCAAGTTACGTCGAATCCCTTGACGGTTACTCCGAGGTCACTCCATGTTCAATAAATCACTCAAAGATGAACTAGAGGCCAGGAAGGCTGAAGTCCAGAGTTACAAGGGATTGTTCGAAGCGCTGGGTCGCTCCATGGCGGTTGTGGAGTTTGGCCTGGATGGGAAGGTGCTGCGAGCCAATGACAATTTTCTCGCCACCATGGGCTATGCCGCCGAGCAATTGCTCGGCAAATCGCATCGAGACTTCTGCACGCCTGCGCTGGTTGGCAGTGCCGATTACAGCCAGTTCTGGTCTGAGCTGCGCGCTGGTAAGTTCGTGTCGGGGACGTTCCAGCGTGTCAACGCGTCGGGGAAGAACGTCTGGCTGGAAGCCAGTTACAACCCTGTGCTGGACGAGCGCGGCCAGGTGAGCAAGATCGTCAAATATGCCTTGGACGTCACCGAGAACGTGGGTCAGCAAGCGCTGACTCGCGGTAAGCTTGCGGCGCTCGACCGCGCCATGGCCGTGATCGAGTTCGACCTCGATGGCAATATCCTTTGGGCCAACGACAATTTCCTGAGGACCATGGGCTTTGGCCTGAACGAGCTCAAAGGCAAGCATCACCGCCTGTTCTGTGAAGCCAGCCTGGTCGATAGCAGCGAATACAGCGACTTCTGGCGTCGGTTGAACACGGGTGAGTTCTTCAGTGGTCAGTTCAAACGCCTTGGTAAGCACGGTCGAGTGGTTTGGCTGGAAGCGACCTACAACCCGGTGTACGACGCCGCTGGCAAGTTGTCGAAAATCGTCAAGTTCGCCAGTGATATCACCGAGCGCGTCGAGCGCTTCGAAGAAGATTCTCGCAGTGCTTCCCGGGCGTACCATATTTCCGCTGAAACCGAGAGGGTGGCCGAACACGGTGCTCAAGTCATTGGCGATACAGCCAAGGAGATGCGTCAGATCGCTGAAAAAATCGGCGCTTCCGCCAGGCTGGTTGGGCAACTGGGGGACCGCTCCGAACAGATCACGGCCATCGTCAATACCATTCGTGGCATTGCCGACCAGACAAACCTGCTCGCACTCAATGCGGCGATCGAAGCGGCGCGGGCAGGCGACCAAGGCCGAGGCTTTGCGGTCGTAGCCGATGAGGTCCGGCAACTGGCCGGACGTACCAGCCGCTCCACGGCAGAAATTGCCGAAATGATCGGCAAGATCCTTGCTGAAACCCGTGATGCCGTCGCTAGCATGAACGCCACCCAGGAAGGCGCCCAACGCGGCGTGATGCTGGCCGATCAGGCAGGCGCTGTGATCGTGCAGATTCGTAGTGGCACCAGCGATGCCGTAGAAGCGGTAAGTATGTTCGCCTCCAAGCTCGATGAGTCAGACGTGATCCCCAAAACAGCGGTTGGCTGGGTCGGGTAAACGGCGGTTGCGGGTGCGCACTGCATGCTTTCAGCGCGCACTCGACTGCCCCCTGAAGCTGCTGGCTGTAGCTCACCCCGAAGGGTGATGGTCGGCATCTGCGGCCCCATGCAAGAATGCCAACCATAACAACCCCGGCATGGGACCACGACAATGAGCAAAGACCGGCTGAAATCGCCCGACTGGTACGCGCAAATGGCCCGTGTCGTCGACGCTCAGGGCTCTGCGGGGTTCGTCGAGGCGTTGTTCGCCGCCCTCAAGCTCATCGCGCCGTGCCAGGCCATTACCGTATTTCTCTACCCCCGCAAAGGCTTGCCCTCGGCATTGTTCGAAAAGGACGAGGAGGGCCCTTGGCTGCCGGAAGGCAACATTCACAAGTACCTCGAAGGTTACTACCTGCTGTGCCCGTTCTACCGCGCGTGCATGGAGGGCATCGCCCCTGGCTGCTACCGCCTGAGCGATGTCGCCCCTGACCACTTCAAGCGCAGCGAGTACTACCTGGCGTTCTATCAGCACGCGCACCTGGAAGACGAGCTCAATTTCATCGTGCCACTCGACGAGCACCTGACCATCGCCGTCGCCCTGGGCAGCACCGGCCGGTTGGATCGCCAGCAGGTCAATGACTTGAAGTGCGTGGCACCGTGGGTGGTCGCGACGGTGCGCCGGCAGTGGAGCCACCTGGACGCCGACGCCCTGGGCGGGCGTTTCGAAAGCGCGCTTGGCCGCCAAATCAGCGCCGCCCTGAACAATTTCGGCTCCTCGGTGCTCACCGAGCGCGAGTGCCATATCGCCCAGTATCTGCTACGCGGCCACTCGACCCGCTCGTTGGCCGAACGCCTGGGCATCAGTGAAGACACGGTGAAAACTCACCGCAAGAACCTTTACACCAAGCTCGATATCGCCAAGCAATCCGAACTGTTTTCACTGTTCATCGACTCACTTGCCCAAGCGCAGGAAGGGCTGAGCAAAGACCCACTGGAAAGCTACCTGCGCAGGCGCTGAGGGCGCCATTTCAGCCAACTCGTTTTTACTGTCAGCGGCCTGGCAGGGCCAACTGCACGCCGCGTTTTACCCCGGAGAACAACAATGAACGCACCGTTTCAAGCCAAGCTGCATACCCTGCGTGAAACCCGTGATTATCAGGCGGGCGACGCTGCGCACCACATCCACGCTTTCCTCGATCAAAAAGCGCTGAACGCCGAGGGCCCGCGAGTGATGGTTGGTGGCGAACGTCTGCATTTGTGGGACAGCGACGGCAAGCGTTACCTGGATGGTATGTCTGGCCTGTGGTGCACCCAGCTCGGCTATGGCCGCAAGGACCTGACGGCAGCGGCCGCTGCGCAGATGGACCAACTGGCCTACTACAACATGTTCTTCCACACCACCCACCCGGCGGTGATCGAACTGTCCGAGCTGTTGTTCAGCCTGCTGCCAGGCCACTACAGCCACGCCATCTATACCAACTCAGGCTCCGAAGCCAACGAAGTGCTGATCCGCACCGTGCGGCGTTATTGGCAGGTGGTCGGGCAGCCCAGCAAGAAGATCATGATCGGCCGCTGGAACGGCTACCACGGCTCCACCTTGGCCGCCACTGCGCTGGGCGGCATGAAGTTCATGCACGAGATGGGCGGCTTGATCCCGGATGTGGCGCATATCGATGAGCCTTACTGGTATGCCGCAGGGGGGGATTTGACCCCGGCCGAGTTCGGCCGCCGCTGCGCCCTGCAACTGGAGGAGAAAATCCTTGAGCTGGGTGCCGAGAACGTTGCCGGCTTCATCGCCGAGCCGTTCCAGGGCGCGGGCGGCATGATTTTCCCGCCAGAAAGCTACTGGCCCGAGATCCAACGGATCTGCCGCCAATACGATGTGCTGCTGTGTGCCGATGAGGTCATCGGCGGTTTTGGCCGCACTGGCGAGTGGTTCGCCCACGAATACTTTGGCTTCGAGCCGGACACCTTGTCGATCGCCAAAGGCCTGACTTCAGGTTACGTGCCAATGGGCGGCCTGGTGCTGAGCAAGCGTATTGCCCAGGCCCTGGTGGAGCGCGGCGGCGTGTTCGCCCATGGCCTGACCTATTCCGGGCACCCGGTGGCGGCTGCGGTGGCCATCGCCAACCTCAAGGCCCTGCGCGATGAAGGCATCGTGCGCCAGGTCAAGGAAGACACAGGCCCGTACCTGCAGCGCATTCTGCGCGAAGTGTTCGCCAACCATCCGCTGATCGGTCAGGTACAGGGCGCAGGCCTGGTGGCGGCGCTGCAGTTTACCGAGGACAAGGGCAGCCGGAAACGTTACGCCAATGAAAACGATTTGGCCTGGCAGTGCCGCACCTATGGCTTCGAGGAGGGGGTGATCATCCGTTCCACCCTGGGGCGGATGATCATGGCGCCGGCCTTGGTGGCCAACCACAGTGAGCTGGATGAACTAGTGGAAAAAACCCGCCTTGCAGTGGATCGCACCGCCCGAGGGTTGGGGGTTCTCTGAGGTCGAAGCGGGCCGCCGCGGGGCCCATTCGCGGCTCAAGCCGCTCCTAAAAGAAGCGTTTCAAGGTGCGAATGGGCCTGAAGGGCGGTGATCAATGCGGTGCGCGCGGTATGGTCTTGAGCAGGTCTTCGGGGCTGATGTGCCCGACAACCTGCGCCACCGCGCTGCCTGGTGTCGGCAGGTCGATGATATGGCTCTTCATCTTGCCGATGACATGCATTTCGCACGGCTTGCAGTCGAACTTCAACGTCAGCACTTCGTCGCCCTGGATCAGCTGCATAGGCGCCACCTTGGTACGTACACCGGTCACACCCTTGGCCTGTTTGGGGCACAGGTTGAACGAGAAGCGCAGGCAGTGCTTGGTGATCATCACCGGCACTTCGCCGTGTTCTTCGTGGGCTTCATAGGCGGCGTCGATCAACTGCACACCATGGCGGTGGTAGAAGTCGCGGGCTTTCTGGTTGTAGACGTTGGCCAGGAACGACAGGTGCGACTCCGGGTACACCGGAGGCGGCGAGGTTTCGGCCTTGCGCCCGCCACGGGGGTGGGCCTGCACGCGGGCGTCGGTCAGCGCTTCGATGGCTTCACGGCGCAGGGCCTTGAGCTGCGAGTTAGGGATGAAGAATGCCTGCGGCGCGTCCAGCTCGATAGCGGTAGCGTGGTACATCGTGGTGCCCAGCTGGCCCAGCAGGTCGTGCAACTGCTCCAGTGCCTGCTGTGGCTTGTTGGCAACGCCGAACGGGCCATCCAGGGCCACCTGCACGCTGACGCCTTCTTCGCTGCTGACGCTCAGCATCAGCCGTTGCTCGCGCAGTACTGCATGCCATTGCACGCCAACCCGGCGCTCGGACGAGGTGCGTTGCAGCGCCTGCTGCCAGTTGTGGTCGAGGTTGCGTGAAAGCGGGTGGTTCGGTCGCAGCTTGTGCAGGCCTTCGGGCATCTCATTAGGTTCGACGCGGTAGCGGTAGCGCTTCTGGCCGTCTTCCTCGAACTCGCCACGGGGCTCGGCGATGTTGGCGCGAAACCCCACCACTTCACGCTTGACCAACACATTGAGGCCGTCACCGTTGGTCAACGGCACTTGGGTGACCACGTGCAAGTCACGCTTGCCGACTTTTTCCACCACGCCAACTTCAAGGCCGGTGAAGGTCGGCGAGTCGAAGGCGCCGATGTCGACTTTGCGGTCAGTGACGAAATAATCGGTGCTGCCACGGTGGAAGGTCTTGTCCGGGTCGGGCAGGAAAAAATGCTCGGTACGGCCGCTGGAAGCGCGGGCCAGTTCTGGTCGCCCTTCGAGAATGGCATCGAGCTCTTTACGGTAATGGGCAGTGATGTTTTTCACATACCCCATGTCCTTGTACCGACCCTCGATCTTGAACGAACGCACGCCTGCATCCACCAGGTCCGCCAGGTTGGCGGTCTGGTTGTTGTCTTTCATCGACAGCAGGTGCTTCTCGAACGCCACGACGCGGCCTTGGTCGTCCTTGAGGGTATACGGCAGGCGGCAAGCCTGGGAGCAGTCACCGCGGTTGGCGCTGCGCCCGGTCTGGGCATGGGAGATGTTGCACTGGCCCGAGAACGCCACGCACAACGCACCGTGGATGAAGAATTCGATGGCCGCGTCGGTTTCGCTGGCGATGGCGCGAATCTGTTGCAGGTTCAGCTCGCGGGCCAGCACCAGTTGGGAGAACCCGGCCTGGTCGAGGAACTTGGCCCGCTCCAGGGTGCGAATGTCGGTCTGGGTGCTGGCATGCAGTTCGATCGGCGGGATATCCAGCTCCATCACCCCCAGGTCCTGCACGATCAGGGCGTCGACGCCAGCGTCGTAGAGCTGGTGGATCAGCTTGCGCGCCGGCTCCAGCTCGTTGTCGTGCAGGATGGTGTTGATGGTGGTGAACACCCGGGCGTGGTAGCGATGAGCGAACTCGACCAGTTCGGCGATATCACCGACTTCATTGCAGGCATTGTGGCGAGCACCGAAGCTCGGGCCACCGATGTAGATGGCATCAGCACCGTGCAGGATCGCCTCGCGGGCGATGGCGACGTCACGGGCGGGGCTGAGCAGTTCCAGGTGATTCTTTGGCAGGGACATGGCGTTATAGGTTCGGGCTGTCACGGTTTAGGGCGGCATTGTAGCGGTGAAATGCCTGCCTGACACCTTCGGGTGCCGGGAGGTGCATTGGCCGTTGTGACGCATTTAGCGGGTACAGGCGCTGGCGGCCAGCTCGAAGTCGGCGCAGGCCCGCTGGGAGCGGGTTCATCCGAAGGGCTCTTGAACCTAGAACTGATATTCCATTCCAGCCCCGGCGTACCACGACCGGCCCGGCGCTGCCTCGTAGTAGCGGCCATTGCCATCGCCGACGATTACCGACCCGACGTACTGACGGTCCAGCAGGTTATCCAGGCGCACCACTTGGTGGAATGTCCAAGGCCCGACTTGCTGCTGCAAGCGCGTGCGCCAGTTGAACACCGCGTATCCCGGCGCCGCATGCTGGTCATTGGTGTCTTCGACATACACCTTGCTCCGGTATTGCCCTTCAAGGCCCATGCTGACGCCCTCGCGAGGCTTCCACACCAGCTCCCCGAACAGGCTGCTGCGCGGCACGCCAGGCAGCTGATTGCCTTTGTCGATGGTCGTGCTGCCTTGGGTAAAGGCCTGATCATAAGTGGCATCGAGCAAGGTGAAGGCCAGGTTGGCCTGCCACTGCTCATTCAGTTCGCGTTCAACGCCAAGCTCCAGGCCCCGGCGCAGGGTTTTGCCGGCGTTGCGGTAGCTGGTGCGGCCATCGGTGGAGGCGGCTACCACGATCTCGTCCTTGGTGCGGATCTCGAATATGGCGGCGTTGACCCGCGTGCGTTGATCCGGCCGCATCTTCAAGCCCAGCTCGTACTGAACACTGGTGGCCGGCTCAAGGCCGAAGTTGAAGCCCTCCAGTGCACCAGGGGCATAGGCCATCTCGGCCTGGGTGGGGGTTTCGAAGGCCTTGCCAGCGCTGATATAGCCGTGCAGGTCCGGGGTAAAGGCATACATCACCGACAGCGTCGGCGTGGTGCGCTGGTATTTCTTCGAACCGCTGGCGTCGCCGTTGGCCAGGAAGCGGTCGTCTACCTGCAGGCGCATGCTGCTGTGGCGCAGGCCGGCATCGACGGTCCAGCGCTCCAGTTCCCAATGCGCTTGTACGTAAGGGTCCAGGCTGGTGGCGGTGTCCTGTTCATTACGGCGCAGCTCGCCCTTCACGCCCAAGGTGTCGCCGCTGAAGTTCTGAAAGCCGCGGCGGTCGTCCCGGCTGCGGTCGTAGTCGGCACCCACCGTCAGCCTCAGGTTGCCGGGCGCTGCGCTGATCGGCTGGATCCAGCGCAGGGTGCCACCATGGAACTCACGGTCGAAATCCACCACGCCGCCGCCACGGTTGTTGGCAGCCGTGCCCTTTGGGATCGACAGGTACTGAATGACGCTACGTTTGCCGCCATACAGGTTGAACTGCAAAGTGGCATCGCCAATGTAGCGCTCATAGTTCATGCCCAGCTGCTGCTGGTGGATGCTCTTGCGGGTGTTGTACTGCTCGGCGCGCGCAGCGACCGAGCGCGGCGCGTGCTGGTAGGCCTCCCAGGTCTGCCCCAAAGGGTCCTGAGTGCCATTTTGCTCCAAGGTGCTGACAACCAACGCCAGACGGCTGTCCTCGTCGGGTTTGACATGCACCTTGGCGAAGGTCTGGTCGCGGTGCGCTGCACTGTGGTCGCGGTAGCCATCGGTGTCCATGCGCGAGGCATCGAGCACGAAGCCTGCCTGCTCGGTGCCGCCTTCACTGTAGAGGTGGTTCTTGTTGTAGCCATCGCTGCCGACGGTGGTTTCGGCGCCAACCTTGGGCGGGCCTGAGCCGTCGCGGGTGAACATCTGGATCACGCCGCCGGCATTGCTGCCATAAATGGCCGAGGCAGGGCCGCGTAGCACCTCGATACGGTCAGCTACATCCAGGTTCAACGACGCGGCCTGGCCTTGCCCGTCCGGTGTGCTGGCCGGGATGCCGTCGCTGAGCAGTTTGATGCCACGGATGCCAAAGGCAGCGCGGGCACCATAGCCACGTGAAGAAATCTGCAGGTCCTGGGCGTAGTTCTGGCGGTTCTGCACCACCAGCCCAGGTACGCGGTTGAGCGCCTCGGACAGGTTGACGCCCAGTTGGCCATCGGCGATCTGCTGGCGGTCCACGGTATCGATGGAGTAGGGCAGGTCGAAGCTGGGGTTGGGCGCGTAGGTGCCGGTGACCACCACCGGCTCAAGCACGTTAAAGGTGCTGGCGGTTTCGGCCTGGGCGAGCGGGCACAGCCCAGGTAGCAGGGCAATCAGAGCCTTGCGGCGAAAAAAGGGGGAATGCATGCAGCGTCCTGCGTGGGTGGCTTCAAGGGCTTGGGAGGCAAGCCGCCAAGCCCCAGCCACAGTTCAAATCGGGTTAACGTTTGGCCGCCATGGCCGTGACTTCCACACGCATCTCAGGATAGGCGAGGGCCGCCACGCCAACTGCCGCACGCACTGGCCATGGCTTGCTGAAGAAACGTTGGTACACCTCGTTGAAGGCCGCGCGGTCGGCCATGTCGGTCAGGTAGATGGTCAGGTGCATGACCCGGTCCATACCGCTGCCGGCCCCTTCCAGCGCCTCTTTGAGCGCCTGCAGCATGCTTTCGCTCTGCTCAGTGATGTCACCCTCCAGGTTGGTCGGGATCTGAGTGGTCACCAGAATGCCATTGTACTGGGCTACATCGGAGGAAATGGAGTCGGCGTCGGAATCGGGCGTATAGATGAGCTCTGCCATGGGTACATGCCTTGCTACGGAAGGAAAGCTGCAAGCCTACGCGAGCAGGCCGCGAGGGTCGAGCCGTTGGGCCTGTATGCATTGAAATACCACGCCTGGGCCGTCAGAATCGCCGGCGACTTTGAGCAAGGGGCTGGTGTTGAACGAAAAGACATTATCGATGCGCCTGGAGCGTGTGGCGGCCCATGTACCGCAAGGCGCGCGTCTGGCTGACATCGGCTCGGACCATGGCTACCTGCCGGTGGCCCTGGCCCTGCGCGGTGGTATCACCGCCGCGGTAGCCGGGGAGGTGGCGCAAGTGCCTTATGCATCGGCCCTGCGCAACGTGGCCCGCAACGGCTTGACCCAGGTGGTGACCGTGCGCCTGGCCGACGGCCTGGAGGCCCTGCAGCCTACCGACTGCATCAGCGCCATTACCCTGTGCGGTATGGGCGGCAAAACCATGTGCGAAATTCTTGAGCGTGGTAAAGCCCGGCTCAACGGCACCGAGCGCCTGGTCCTGCAGCCCAATGGCGATGAACGCGAACTGCGCGAGTGGCTGATGCGCAACGGCTACCAAATCGTCAGCGAGGAGTTGCTGCGGGAAAACCGTTTCGACTATGAAATCATCGTCGCCGAGCCCGGCGAAGGGGTGACCTACAGCGCTGAAGAGTTGTACTTCGGACCGCTGCTGATGCGCGAAAAAGCCCCAGCATTTTTGCACAAATGGCAACGCATGCTGCGCCAGAAACAACAAAGCCTGGCCAACTTCGAGCGGGCACGCGAAGCGGTGGCGGCGGAAAAACGGGAAGATTTCGCCCAGCAGATTGGCTGGATCAACGCGGTACTGGCCTGACTCACTGCTGCGAGCAGTTGCCCATTTCCCGGTAGTCCACGGCATGTTCCTGGCCTTGGTGATCGACATAGACCATATGCGCCGTACCGACCTGGCAGCGCGCCGCGTTGCTGGCCGGGGTGATCGATATCACCTTGGCGATATCCAGCGGCATGCCATAAGAATACGGCTTGGCGTCTGTTTCGCCCGTGGATGAGCCGGCCAACGCGCCGCATGAGGCAAGCGCCGCCGACAGCGCGGCTACAGCGATGGAAACTTTCATGGCGTACTCCTTTTGCACGGTTGCGCCATCATGCATTCATTGGTGATTTTCAATAAATGCCCTAACTCGTGATAGATTCTTGCCTTGAGCGTATGAATCCGACTGATCGAGGAATTAGGCCCGATGGATATGCTGCACGCCATGCGTACGTTTGCCCGTGTAGTGGAATGCGGCAGCTTCGCTGCAGCCGCCAACGCCCTCGACATCTCTGCGGCACAGGTGTCGCGCATCGTCGCTGAACTTGAAAACCAGTTACAGACCCGCCTGCTGCACCGCACCACGCGGCGCCTGCGCATGAGCGAGGCAGGCGAGCGCTTCCTGGAGCGGGCGCGGCAAATCATGGCGCTGACCGACGAAGCCATGGAAGAAGCGCGTGGGGCGCACCTCACCCCCCGGGGGCGCTTGCGGCTGCATTGCCCACATGGTTTGGGCATGCTGCTGATGCCGCTGGTGGCCGACTACAACACACTCTACCCAGACGTGGCGATAGAGCTGACGCTGTCCCAACGTAACCCCGACCCCCTTGCAGAAGGGCACGATGTGGTCATCACCGTTGACCAGGCCTTGCCCGACTCGCAACTGATCGCAGTACCGTTGGGCACCATCTTCAGTATTCCCTGTGCCGCGCCCAGCTATCTCGCAAACCATGGCGTGCCCGAGCGGCCGGCAGACCTGCACGAGCACCGCTGCCTACGCATGGCGTATCCCATGCATGAAGGTGATTGGGTGTTTCCCCAAGGCGTGGATCCATGCGTGATCGCGCCGCGCGACAGCTTCCTGACCAATGTGGCGGATGCGATGCTGGTTGCCACCGAACTGGGTATGGGCATAGGTCTGCTGCCGTTTTACACCGCCAGCCAGTCCATCGAGCAAGGGCGCCTGCGCCGCTTACTGGCGCCGTACCGCCTGCGCGAAAACGCGCTTTATGCCATTTACCCTTCCCGGCACTACCTTGACGCCAAGGTCAGGACCTGGATCGACTACCTCAAGGAACGCCTGCCGGAGCTGTTCGAAGCCCACGCAAGGATTGTCGACGAACCGCGATACTGGAGCTGAAACGGCCATCCAGCGGTGAATCCCGCTGAAGTGGCCGTGTTCGTGATTAGAGTCGCCCAGAGCCGGGCAAGGGGCAGTCGGTCAGCGGCTGTCCTGGTCTTCAGCGGTACCACCGCTGTGGCCTGCGCCGGAGCCTGTGGCTTCACCGGTACTGTTCGAGCCGCCGGCTGCACCATCGGCGGCATCAGTGTTGCTGCCGGTATCGCTGCTGTCGTTGTCTTTGGTACCGCCTGGGCTGTTGACGCTGCTACCTTCGCCGGCGGTCTTGCCGCCGCGCTCGTCGACTTTCGGGTGGCTGTCGGTATTGGTCATGTCCGTTGCGGCGTAGCTGGTCGTGGTGGCGAGGCCTACGGCTAGGGCGAGCAACATCGAGTGAACGCGGGTCATGGCACGTCTCCAGTAAGGATGATCTGTCATTGCTTTGGCCCACGTGCGTGGCAGGGGTGCCCGACAGGCGACGGGCGGTAGCAATCACTGCCCAGTTCGTGACAACGCCTCATACTGGGGCTGATTGCAAAGCCTGCCCCGGTGTTCGCGGCTGTCCCCAATTCAGGCAAGGTCGGCCTTGAGGGGGCAGCGTTACGCTTCAGCGACCCTTCGGCTACCTGGCGTCTGGCTGCGCTGCCGTTTCACTGGCCTGTGCAGGCTGAAGCGGTGGGTGCTCCTGCGCCGCATGCATCAGGTCTTCGGTCACCCGCAACTCGGCACCGGTCGGTGAGAAGGTGGTCGAAGCCGTGAACGGCGCAGGGTGCTCAGCGGCCGGCCGCTTACCACGCCGCCAGAGGAAGAAACACACCATGCCCAGGTTGACCACGGCAAAGGCCCAGAACAACCCCACTTCGCCATACTCAGTCATGGCCGGCGAAATGGCCAACGGCGCCATCGCCGAGCCCAGTGAGTTGATCAGCAGCAACCCTTGGATCATCGGCACCAGCGCATCGGACGGCGCTCGGTCGGCTGCATGGCTGACCGCCACAGGGTACAGGGCGAACACACCGCCCCCGAGCAGGAACAGCATCGCCGGCAGCAGCGCAGAATGCGAAGGCAGGAACACCGTCACCAGCGACAGCACCATGCAAAGCGCGGCCAAGGCGATCAGAACATCCTGGCGGTCCTTACGGTCGGACCAGCGCCCCACCGGATATTGCAGCAGCATGGCGCCGAGGATCACCCAGGCCATCATGTTGCCGACCTCGCCAACATCCAGGCCGATGCGCTGTAAGTACAGCGGCAACAGCGCGTAGATGCCGGCAATCACCACACCCGAGCCGAAGCAGCCGACCAGCCCCGAGGGTGCCACGCCCAGCAGTTGCCGAGGCTTGAGCGGCTCGACCTGGTCCAGCAGCGGCGATACCCGCGGCAGAATCACGATCGGCAGCACCGACAGCGCCGCCAGCATGCCGGCGAGCATGAACGGGGCACTTTCGCCCAACTGGGTGATTTCGCCAAGGCCTGCCTGGGCAATCACACCTGCGCCGTAAAACGCGATCATGTACAGCGCCAGTAGGCGCCCACGGATCTTCGCGTCACCGGCCAGCAGCAACCAGCTTTCGATCACCAGGAAAACGCCCACTGCCGCCCAGCCGTTGATCAGGCGCAGTACCGACCACCAGGTGGTGTCGTAGAACAGACCTTGCAGCAAAATGGTTGCAGCGATCAGCGAGGCAAAGCTGGTGTAGGCACGGATATGGCCAATACGCAGGATCAACCGATCGTTGAAGATGGCGCCCAGGGTCAGGCCGATGAAGTAGGTCGACGAGACGATACCGATGGTCGTTGCCGATTCGCCGGCAGCGTCCAGGCGCAGGGTGGTAAGGGAAGACATAAAGCCGTTGCCCAGGGCAATGATGAACAGCCCGAGCAAGGGCGCCAGCGCCATGGCCAGCAAACGCGCAGACATACAAACCTCAAGTTGGAGTGGCGGTCAGAAAACGCCTTTTCGAACGCCCACGCAAAACGGCCCCATGGAGGGCCGAAAAAACTGCACGGATGTGCCTGGGCTGGATGCGACCTGGGCAAGACTCAACCGCTAGCCCCTGAAGGAAGTGGGCTGGGCGGGTTCGGTTGAGCCTATTTCACATGGGGGCATGTGTCAGGCCTGGACTGTGTCGTTGCTGCCGGTTGCCACCGTTCAAGGCGACGGGCGAAAAGGATGCGCGATTCTACGGCTTATGTACGATTTGCCCAAGAGGTCAATGCCTGCGACAGGACGCCGCAGGGTGGCAATCAATGGTGCCCTGCAGGTTCGCGGGTGTCGATGCTCACTACCACCGACATCCCCGGGCGCAAACGTGCCGCCTCAGGCTGGTCGGGGTCGACGGTAATGCGCACTGGAATACGCTGAGCAATCTTCACGAAGTTACCGGTGGCGTTGTCGGCCTGGAGCAGGGCGAACTCGGAGCCGGTTGCCGGTGAAATCTGCTGCACGTGGCCATACAGCTTGTAGTGGTTCAAGGCGTCGACGGTAAAACTCACGGGTTGACCGATCCGCACATCGGCCATCTGGGTTTCCTTCATGTTGGCGACCACCCACAAGGTATCGGGCACCAGTGCCATCAATTGCGCGCCGGAGTTGACGTAGGCACCCAGACGCGTGCCAATCTGACCCAGCTGGCCATCGCGCGGTGCAGTGATACGGGTGTTGTCCAGGTCGATGCGAGCCAGCTCGACGGCCGCTTTGGCGTTTTCCACCGAGGCCTCCAGCGAAGCGCGGTTGACGATGACCGTTTCGCGGTCCTGGCGGGCGATTTCCAGCGCAGCCTTGGCCTGGGCCAGGCTGGCCACGGCGGCCGCTTCACTGGCCCGGGCAAGGTCCAGGGCGCTGCGAGACACCGACCCGTCGCTGACCAGCGCCTGGTTGCGGGCAAGGTCAGCCTTGGCCTTGTTGGCCTGCGCCGCTGCATCGTTGATCGCCGCCTGGCGCTGGGCGATGGTGGCTTGGGCACTGATGCGCTGCTGTTGATTATTGGCCAGCGCCGCCTGTTGCTGTTGCAGCTGTGCGATGGCCTGGGCCAGGCGCTGGGTGTAGATGCGGTCGTCCAGCTTCACCAATAAGTCGCCGGCTTTGACGAACTGAAAATCATGCACCGGCACCTGGACCACATAGCCGCTCAACTGCGGCCCAATGATCGTCACCTGGCCGCGCACCATGGCATTTTCGGTGCTTTCGATGGCCCTGCTGAAGGGCGGCAGGTTCCAGGCGTACAGCACGACCAGTACGCCTGCCAATGCCACGCAGGCAAAACTGATCGACGACAGAATACGTACCCGCCGCGTGCGCACAGGGCTTGTGGGTTGACTGGGTGGCGCGCTGCCCTCTGGGGTTTCGGCAAGGTCAGTGGTGGTGGTGCTGCGAGTATCTTCGGTCATTGGCTGGCGGTACCGCTGGTGGCGTCGGGGGATGCAGCCTGGCGCGAGACATACCACAGCCAGGAACCGCGAAGGGTAATCCAGAACATGGTCAGCACGGCGATGCTGCCGATCAGCATGAATACATCGTTATAGGCCATCACATTGGCCTCGCGCGTGGCGGCGTTGGCCAACGCGCGCAGGCCTGCTTCGCTGCGCAGCGCCGGGTCGGCGAGCACCCTTGCATAGCCCGCGCCGCCACTTTGAACACGGGCGCTGACCAGCGGTTCCAGGAAGCTGAGGCGGTCCACTAGGTGGTTGGAATGAAACTTCTCGCGCCAGGTTTGGAAGGTGCCCAGCAACGCTGCGCCGATCAACCCACCGAGGTTGTTGCAAATGCCGAACAGCACCGAGAAGCTCACCAGGTTGCGCGGGTTGGCGCGCACATGGCTGATGCCCAGGGCCATCGACGGGCCGAGGAAAAAGGTGCTGCCAAACGCCAGCAGGAATTGGCTCAGGTACATTTGCGCGGGGCGCGTGAGGTTACTGGAGTGGCTGTCCATGAACGCCCCCGTGGCCATTGCCAACAGCGAAACGAACAGCGGAATGATCAGGTGCTTTGGGCTGATGGTCAGCGCACTGCTGGCCAGGCCCGCAACGGCCCCCAGCAGCATGACCCAGTACAGGGGGCGCATCTGTTCGCTGCCCATGTTGAGCATTTGCAAAAAGCCCACTGCGCCGGTGGACTGCTCAGAGGTGACCATGCGAATCAGAATGACGCAAAGGCCCAGGCGAATGATCGCGCCGCTGCCCAACCAGCGGGTCATCAACAGTGGGTTCTGGCGGTTGTGCTCGATGGCAAGGCCGGTGAAGATCAGGGCGATGGAGCAGGCCAAGGCCACGCCAATCCATTGTGCTTCCAGCCACCAGTCGATACGCCCCAGGGACAGGGCGGCGCAAAGCAGGGCCACCCCGCTGGCCATCAAGGTGAAAGTGAGGAAGTCCAGCGGTTCGAAGGTTTTGAAGCGGTCCCCCGGTGGCAGCTTGAGTAACAGCACGCAGCCCAGTGCCGACAGTGCCAGCCCCAGTTCGAACAGGTACAGGCCACGCCATTGCGCCATTTGCAGCAGGTCTTCGGAGAAAATCCGCGCAAGCGGCAGCGCCAGCTGCGACGCGCCCAGGCCCAGCACCATGGCCTTGAGCCGCCAACGCTCGGGGAACGCTTGGATCATGTAATAAAGCCCAAGCGAACTCAGCGCGGCGCCCACCATGCCGTGGGCGGCGCGCACGGCGATGGCCGAGTTCAAATCGTTGACCAACAAGTGGGCGAAGGTCACCAGGACATACAGCACCAGAAACACTTCGGTAAAAGCGCGCAGGCCGAACTGCTGGCGGAACTTGACCAACAACAGATTCATCGACACGTTGGTCATCACATAGGCCGCTGGCAGCCAGGCCATCTCGGCACTGGTCGCGCCTAGCGCGCCTTGTAGAAACACCAGGTTGGCAGTGACCAAAGCATTACCCAGGCCACCGGTGATCGCCACCAGCAGCCCGACCAACCCGAATGCCAGGCGCTTGGCCGGGGAATGCAGAGGCGTGGAAGGGGAGCCGGGGAGGCTGGGTTTTTCGTGGGGCAGCCACTGGCGCGGGGCGTATTTGTTCATGGCGCTGACTGTACTTCAGGGCTTGTGGCTGTGTGAACAGATGTTTGAGTCAAGGCTTTGGTGCGTTTGACCATGAGCGCAACCCGTCGGCGCTTTGTTGCGCTGGCCCAACGCCGCTCATGGCGTGCCGACCAAGGCGCGCGCCAGAAACCCGGCTGTGCGGCTGTGTTCACACTCAGCCACCTGCTGTGGCGTACCACTTGCCACCACCTTGCCACCTGCGTCCCCGGCCCCTGGACCGATGTCGATCACCCAGTCACTCTGCGCCACCACGCGCATGTCGTGCTCGACCACCACCACGCTGTGCCCGGCCTCGACCAGGCGGTTGAGCTGTGCCAGTAAGCGATCGACATCCTGTGGATGCAGGCCATTGGTGGGTTCGTCCAGCACATACAAGGTCGCTGCGCGGGTCACCCGCTGCAGTTCGGTGGCCAGTTTGATCCGCTGCGCCTCGCCGCCGGAAAGCTCGGTGGCCGGCTGGCCCAGGCGCAAATAGCCCAGGCCGATATCCTGCAGAACTTCCAGGCAACGCCGCGCCGACGGTTGATCGGCAAACACCTGCAGCGCTTGCTCGACGGTCAGTTGCAGCACCTGGGCGATGTTCATCCCCTGCCAGGTGACTGCCAGCGTCTCGGGGTTGTAACGGGCGCCATGGCAGGTCGGGCAGGGGGCATAGACACTCGGCATGAACAGCAGCTCGATACTGACAAAGCCTTCGCCTTCGCAGTTTTCGCAACGCCCCTTGGCCACATTAAACGAAAAGCGCCCGGCATCGAAACCGCAGGCCTTGGCCTGCTCAGTGGCGGCAAACAGTTTGCGCACGCCATCGAACAGCCCGGTATAGGTCGCAAGGTTCGAGCGTGGCGTGCGGCCGATGGGCTTCTGGTCGACCTGCACCAGCCGCTTGATGCTGCCAAGCCCCGCGCTGACGCGCCCGCTGCTGGGCGCCTCGGGCTCATCTTCAAGGCTGTGCTCTGGCGTCTGATCTTGCTGCCTGGCCTGGCCCAAATGTGCACCCACCAGCTCCAGCAGGGCCTGGCTCACCAAGCTCGACTTGCCTGAGCCTGAAATGCCGGTGACCGATGTGAAGCAGCCCAAAGCAAAGCGTGCACTGACATTGTCGAGGTTGTTGCGCGTGATGCCATCAAGCACCAGCCAATCGTGGGGCTGGCGGGGCGTGCGCTCAGTAGGGCGCTGCTTGGCGAACAAGTAGGCAGCGGTGGGTGAGCCCTTGATCTGCGCCAGGCCACTGGGCGGGCCGCTGTACAGCACCTGCCCGCCATGTTCACCGGCCGCAGGGCCGACGTCCACCAACCAGTCGGCGCGGCGCATGGTATCCAAATCGTGCTCCACGACATACACCGAGTTGCCCGCCTGCTTGAGCCGCTGCAAGGCGTCGAACAGCGCTTGGCTGTCCGCGGGATGCAAGCCGGCCGAAGGCTCGTCGAGCACATAGATCACCCCGAACAGCTGCGAGTTGAGCTGTGTGGCCAGGCGCAAGCGTTGCAATTCGCCAAACGACAGGGTGGGTGTGCTGCGTTCAAGGGCCAGATAACCCAGGCCCAGGTCGATCAGGGTATCGATCCGCTCCAGCAGTTCGTTGGCAATGCGTTGTGCAGCCAGGCGCTTTTCCAGTGTCAGCCCATCGTCGTGCGCGTCCAGGTAGTCGGGAGCTGACACTTGGCGCAGCACCTGGGCCAATGCCTGTAACGACAGCCGCGACAGCTCACCGATGTCACGCCCGGCGAACGTCACCTCAAGAGCCGCACGCTTGAGCCGCTTGCCCTGGCATGCAGGGCACGCGCTGGGCCGCATGAATTGCCCCACGCGTTTGCGCATCTGTGCGCTTTGCGAATGCATGAAGGTGTGCAGTACATAGCGCCGTGCGCCGCTGAAGGTGCCCTGATAACTCGGCTCCAGCTTACGCTTGAGCGCTGCACGGGTCTGCGCAGGTGTCAGGCCCGCGTATACCGGCACGGTGGGCGTTTCTTCGGTGTAGAGAATCCAGTCGCGCTGTTCCTGGGGCAGTTCGCGCCACGGGATGTCGACGTCGTAGCCCAGGGTCACCAGGATGTCACGCAGGTTCTGCCCCTGCCAGGCCATCGGCCAAGCCGCCACGGCACGCTCGCGGATGGTCAGTGACGGGTCGGGAACCATGGTCGCTTCGGTCACTTCATAAACCCGCCCCAGGCCATGGCACTGCGGGCAGGCGCCCTGGGGGGTATTGGGCGAGAAGTCCTCGGCGTACAGCATCGGCTGCCCGGCCGGATAGTGACCGGCGCGCGAATACAGCATACGGATCGAGCTGGACAGTGTAGTGACGCTGCCCACCGACGATCGGGCGCTGGGGGTACCGCGCTGCTGTTGCAGGGCCACGGCCGGGGGCAGGCCTTCGATCGCGTCGACGTCCGGCACGCCCACCTGGTCGATCAGCCGCCGGGCGTAGGGAGCCACTGATTCGAAGTAGCGGCGCTGGGCTTCGGCATAGAGCGTGGAGAAGGCCAGGGAGGATTTGCCCGAGCCCGACACCCCGGTAAACACCACCAGCGCGTCACGGGGGATGTCGACGTCGACGTTCTTGAGGTTGTGTTCACGGGCACCGCGCACGCGGATGAACCCGTTGGGGGTGGGCTGGCGAGGCGACATAAAGCGGTCCTTGGCGGGTCGGAACGCTCAAGGTAGCAGTATTTGCCTGGGCTGTGACCGGCTAGTTCGCGGGTTTGTCCGCGAACGAGCCAACGCGTTAGCTAGAAAATCAGGACCGTTCGCGAGTGCCCAGCACATCGCGAATGTTGTCCACCACATTGCTGTCCTTGATCACGTCGCTCAGCCAGCCTTCCAGCGGCATGTTGCCCCATTTGATGGCGCGCTCGATCAGATAAGGGACCGGGCTTTGCGGCTCACTCTGCTTGAAGAACTGAGCGATGCCGGCGAGCATGGTGAAGGCTTCATCGCGGGTCAGTGGCGTGGTGCGCATGGGCGCCGGTGTGGCGCTTAGGGCGGGCGTGCTCATCGGTTCATCTGCCTCGCTGTGGTGGGCAGCAGTGCTGTCAGGGGTTGCTTCGGTTAATGCCGCAGGATGCAGTTCCACCCCGCGGTCCTTGAGCAATTTTTCGGCCAGCTGGCTTGCGCGCGTGAGCATGTCTGCAAGGCTCGCAAAGCTTGGAGCTTCATGCCCGAACAAGCGGTCGATGCTGGTTTGCAGCCGATTGCAGGCCTGCAGGCTGGCGGCCAGCTGCAAGGCCTTGTCGCGCAGGTGCTCAGTGTCGCTCAGTGCCACCGAGCGCTGGAAGATTTCGGCATTGATCTTGCCTTCGTTCAAGGCAGTTTGCATCGCCTTGGGGTTTTGCAATGCAAGGTTTTCTACATGGCGTGATTCGTCATAGCGCAGCACGCCGAAATTCTGCCCTTGGGTAATGGGCAAGCCACCGGCAAT
Source organism: Pseudomonas sp. KCJK9000 (assembly GCF_046230725.1). Lineage (NCBI taxonomy): Bacteria > Pseudomonadati > Pseudomonadota > Gammaproteobacteria > Pseudomonadales > Pseudomonadaceae > Pseudomonas > Pseudomonas sp. KCJK9000. The sequence continues at coordinate 126,831 of NZ_JBJJLN010000005.1, forward strand.
GTCGGTGAGCGTGGTTTTGAGCCAGGAAAGCCGTGCAGCGCGCTCCTCCAGGCCGTCGTCAAGCGATGGGTAGGCGCTTTCCCAGAATGTGTCGAGAATGCGCTCGGTCAGTTCCAGGCCAAAGGTGATGCCGTCGAAGTGCTCGCGATGGGCCAGGCCTTCGCTGAGCCAGGCCACCAGCATCAAGTCTTTGCTCTGCTCGATCAAACCCTGAGCCGATAGCTGGATGACCTGTTCCCAATCGGCGGTTTTCAGGTCGGTCTGCCAGTCGCCTTGGGTCAGGTAGTCAGGGTCTGCCCGGCGGGCCTCCTTGATCTGATCGAACAAGGCGGAGAAGCTCAAGTCTTCGCCACTGCCACCGTCTATCGGTGCGGCCAGCTCGGCCAGCGAAAGGTCTTTGAGGATTTCAGGCATAAAACACTCTGTTCAGGCAAAGGAAGCGACGTGCCGGGCCAGCCGGCACAACGCGGAACATGGGCCGCGCGCGCGGCCCATGGGCACATAGGTGCTTAGGCGAACACCTTGTTCGCGGTGCGGTCCCAGCCACCGACGATGTTGCCGCCGGCCTGGCCGTCGGTGCGGTTCTGTTGGGTGTAGGTGGTCTTGATGCGGGCGAAGTTGAAGCTGATCTCTTCGATCGGCAGGTCGCTCACGGCTTTGTCTTCGCCGCCCTGGTTGCCACCGGCGACGAAGCGCACGGACGACACGACCACTTCTTCCATGTCGATGGTCAGGTAGGTGACCTTGTCGCCACCGGCACGGTTGACGTTCAGCTTGAGTTTGGCGATGTGCTTGCCGGTGCAGCAGTGCTCGAACAGCTTGGCCGAGGCCTTGTCGACTGCCTTGCGGATCTTGAAGTCGCTCAGGGCAACACGCTCGGAGGAAGCACCACCCGAGGAGCTTGCGGTAGCCGAGGTGGCCTGGGTGGCGCCGTACTCGTAGCCCAGCACTTCGATCCAGTCCTTGTGTTTTTCATCCAGTACTTCGCCTGGGATGCCGTCGATTTGGATATACGCGTCAAAAGCCATTGTGAAACTCTCCATTAACATCATTTGAAGGGTTGCTCATGCACCCCTTGGTTTTGACCTCGCCGACCCAGTCGGCAGAGGTAGCTTGCCGCCCTCCGGGCTTCCTCCAGTGAGGCCCGGGTGGCCGGTTCTTGCAGTGCGGCCTCAGTTGAGGCCGCGGACTTCGATTTCTACCCGGCGGTTGGGCTCCAGGCACTTGATCAACTGTGCCCGGGGTTGCTGCATGTCGCAGTTGACCAGCGGCTTGCGGCTGCCTTCGCCCTGGGCTACCACCAGTTCGGCGGGCACGCCCTTGCCGACCAGGTAGGTGCGGATGGTCTGCGCGCGCTGCTTGGACACCTGCAGGTTGCCCTGGCTATCACCGAGTTGATCGGCGTGGCCGGAGATCACGATCTTGCCAATGTTGGGGGTGTTCAACAGTTTGCTGGCGATTGCGCTCAGCTGGCTCTGGCCCTCGTTCTTCAGGCTCTGGAAGTCCGCGCGACCGAAGGCAAACAGGGTGTCGGATTCAAGCGTGATGGTCTCGATCGCCCGCAGCGACTGAGCCCGCAGGCTGTCGATGTAGTTGCGCGAGCTGGACATCAGGAAGGCGTTGTCAAGAATGCGCGGTACATCCGGCTCGTGAATCTGGTCGCTGTAGAACGTGATCTGGCGGCTGGCATACAGGTAGTCCTGGTTAGCGCTTTGTGCGCCAGCTTCTGCCAGCGTCTTGCCGGTCTGGCGGGCGATGTCTGGGTACCAGTAGTCCGGCATGTGCGCTTTGAGGAAAGCCGGGTCGGCTTTTTCGCGCTGGGCTGGTGAAAGCATCACGTAGGTGTCCAATGTAGCCTTGCCGAAGTCTGCAATCGACTGTGCGCGGTTGTCCTGTGGCAGTGCCTGGGCCTGAACGCTATCGACACCTGTGACAGGCAGCAGCTCGCGGCTGTTGCGCTGGTAGACCTTGAGGGTGGTCAGCAGGTACAGGGTGCGGGTCAGATTATCCGCGGTGGGCTTGAGCATCACGCTCTGCAAAGTTGTGAAATAACGGCTGCGCAGGGTCGGTTCCACATCATGGCCTTTGTACAAGCCAAGGCGCATGCCGAGCGGGACTCCCTGATCGTGGTGCTGCCGATAATAGTGCGCAGTCCAGAAGCGCAGGCGGTCGAGGCTATGCCAAGCCGTGTATTGACCGTTCGCAGCCTCATCAGCGGACTTGGCCTGGGCCAATTCGTCAGCGATGCTGGCTAGGGTGGCGCGGTTGTTCAGGTACGACCATCCCCACAGGCTGCACAGCACCAGGCCTGCGAGGCTCGCGGCGCCTATCCAGGCGGCCTTGCGCCGGCGTTCGCGATGGTTGCTGGTGTACAAAGCGACCAGATGCTGGTCGGGGATGATGACCTTGCGGAACAGGCTGTTGATGAACAGAGGCGCTGCCTGGCCGGCGGTGCCGGTCGCGTCTGCGCTCTGTTCCAGGGCGAAGCGCTCTGCCACATGTTGGCCGTGGCTACCCCACCGGGCCTGGTCCGCCTCCAGGGCAGCAGTGAAGTAGAAACCACGCAGCATTTCTGCGGGTTGGTACGGGTTGGTGCGCAGCAGGCTATCGACGAACTGTTCAAGGCGCGGTTTAAGGGCTGCCAATTCCAACGGGAAACGGTAGGCAGCGTCGTTTTGCCGAGTGACCTGAATGTCCTGCTGCACCAACTGCTGGTTCGCCACCTGCTGCCAGTAGCCGGTCAATTCATCCATCGCCTTGGCAAAGCGTTGGCCCCAATTGGCCTGTTCGTAGCCTTTGTGCGAGAAGGTTTTACCCATCACCTCACCCCGTGCAGCGTCATCCAGCTGGCGGTAGAACGGGGTGAAACCGGCAATGAGGTCGCTCTTGGTGAACACCAGGTAGATCGGCAAGCGCACTTCCAACAGCGCGCAGCTCTCCTGAATGCGCTCACGCAGGCGTTTGGCTACGCGCTCCAGGTCTTCAGGCGAACCCTGCAGGATGTCGGCAATGCTGACGCTGACGATCAGACCATTGAGCGGACGACGTTGCCGATGCTGGCGCAGCAGTTGCAGGAAGCCGCGCCATTTGCCGGCTTCTTCCGGGCTGTTCATGTAGCGCCCGGCGGTGTCCAGCAACACTGCCTCAGCACTGAAGAACCAGTCGCAGTTGCGCGTACCGCCCAGGCCCGACACCCGGGCGCCTTCACGCTCGGCATAGGGAAAATTCAGGCCCGATTGCAGGATCATCGTGCTTTTGCCCGCCGCCGGCTGGCCGATCACCAAGTACCAGGGCAGGGCGTATAGCGCATCTTTGGCAGGGGTGCCGCGCGGCTTGTTGCTGTGCAGGCGCTCAAGGCTCTGCAACAGGCGTTCGCGTAGCAGGCTCACCTCTTCGCGGTCGGCCGGGGTGGCATTGAGCACTGCCTGGTCAGCGTCATCGCGCAGCAGGCCCTCAAGGTTATGGTGCTGGCCGGCGCCGCGGTAAAGCAGCAGTACATAGCCTGCCGAAAGCAACAGAAATACCCCGATGCCCGCCAGCAGGCTGTGCAGCGAGGCGAAGCCCAGGGCACGGCCAATCGCCCAGACCAGGAAGATCGCCAGGAAGAACGCCACCCCCAGCAGGTAGGGTTGATAACGCAGGCAGTAGTACTTGATCTTGTTCATACAGGCGTCGTATCCAGCGCTTCGACGAATTGGTCGATGATGTGTTCAAGAGGTCGGTCGTAATCGTAGGTGCACGGTGTTGCTGCCAGCGGGTTCAGCAGCTTGCGGTGCTGCTGCGCATCGGCGCAGCCCGTCAGCAGGCGATAGGCGCTGTTGGCATGGCGTGATGAAAAGCAGAACAGCCGCGGGTGCATGAAGTCGTCGGCCAGCAGGTTGACTGCCGGCACGCCTGGGTGCCCGCTCATGCGCATCAGCCAGTCCAGCCAGAGATCCGCCGTGGGGTTTTTCAGGCCGCGTTCTGCTGGCAATGGCAGCTCGATGCCGCCTTCGAAGTCGCCGTGCAGCGAGGCCCAGCAGGCCTTGAGCTGCGCCAACGCATTGGCGCTGTCGAAGTTGGGCCAGGAGCCGTGCAGGGCGCGGGCCACATCGGCAAAACTGAAGTCGCGAAGAAACTTGCCATGCACCCGGCGGAACAGGTCCAGGTCCTGTGCCTGAAGCGGTCGCAGCGCTTTGACCTGTTCGAACAGCAAGGTGCGATCGGCGCCCAGTACTGCCTGATGCAGCAACGGCTTGATCTGTGCACTGAACAGTTCACCGAGGGTGAACGGGTTGACCAGTGCCGCCCCTGGCTCGCCTTTGAGCAGTTGGAAGATGAAGAACGGGTAACGCCGCTGGCTGGCATCACGAGAACTCAGCAGGCCACCCAGCAACCAGTTGCCATTGCGTGCTCGGTAGTTGAAAAAGCACATCGGCAGTGCGTCGAACAACGCCTGCCAGTCCTCACGGTGGCGCATTGCCGCCAGTGAGGACTGCAGCCAGGCGTCGAATTCGCAGACTTCTTCCGCCGCGCCATGCAGGCTGACGAAGTCCGCGCTCGACGGCAGTTTGCCGAAGCAACCAATCATTGTGCGCCCCTGTCATTGAGGGCGCTGAGGGCCTTGACCTCACCCAGGTCGGTCAGCTTGACCCCACCAAAGTTACGCACGACCAGGCTCACCCGGCCGTTGGCGGTGTTCCAGCTGAAACGCTGCTGGATGCCGTCCAGGTCATCGACGCGGGCGCTCTCGTTCATGCGCAGCAGGCCCCAACGCCCAGGGAAATCGAACACTGTGACGCGGGTGCCGCTCAAGGTCACGACATCCAGGCGGGCGCCAGGGGCATTGCTGGTGCCGGGCCAAGCGAAGCGGCCCCAGCTGCTGCGGCCGTTGCGGTAGTGCTGTTCCTGACCGTCCAGGGTGAACACGATATCGGTGAAATTCGCCGACGGCTCGAGCATGATCTCGAACCCGTTATCGCGATCAGACAGGCTGGCGATCACCTGGCCCACCGAACTTGCCTTGTCGATACTGTTGAGCATGCGCGGATTGACCAGCGCAGGCCCCTTGCCGTTGCCGGCGCCCAGGCCTTCGCCACCTGCCAGGTTACCGATTTCATTGCGTTTGAAGGCTGGTAACAGGCCGCTCTCAGGGTCGACGAAGCGTTGCAGGTCTTTGACCGAGGCCTCGTTGCGGCTGCCACCGGCAATCGGATAGCGGTGCGCCATGACCTGTTCCCAGGGCTTGGCGATCTGTTGCGCCCAGGCTTTGGCAATCTGCTGGCCGGCTGGGTCACGCAAGGTCGCCCAGGCGTACTGGATCGGCAGGCTGAACAGCGCCTGCAGCGAGCGCGACAGGCCGTCCTGGCTGGTGTCTACACTGCTTTCCACGTAGTTGCGCACGGTGGTGACTTCGCTCGGCTGGCCTTCGAGGGTTTCGCTGATCAGTTGTTTGCTGCTCTTACCCACATCCTGCGAGCGCTGGATGTTGTTCATGCGCACTTTGAGCTTGCGCAGTGCAGCCAGGTAACGGTCCATGATGGTGCTGTCAGCGCCTTCGGCGTTGTTCTCGGCAAACACCCGTGCCACCGGCTCGAAACGCTTGGCCAGGCTGCCGTCGTCGACTGCCGGCAGGGCAGGGGCGACATGGGTGGGCGACGCCTCTTTGGTATCGAGCAGCCCGGTAACCTTGCTCCAGAAACCATCGTCGCGGCTCGCACCTGGGGTGGGGACCGCGTGCTTCACAGGCAGGTCCCATTGGGTGTTCTCGTTGACCGCTGCCAGCAGGTTCTTGACCGGCGAATGCTGTACATCGCTGAGCAGGCCCAGATGCTCGGTGGCCGATGCCAGGTCGGCGAAATGCCGTACGCCAACGCTGCTGACCATCTTGTACCAGGCCTGGGTGTAGTCGCGCTTGTAGCGGGCCATGAACTCGCGAACGAAGTTGGCCTTCTGCACGATGGCATCACCCCCCTCACCGTCGAGCACCCAGTCCGATTCGTTGCGCAGGTTGCCAGATACCAGCTTGATCAGCTCGGGCTTGACGAAGCTGTCCCAGCCCTGACGGGTGTAGATCGCAGGTACGCCTGCCGAGCCATACAGCAGCGCCCGACCTGGTTGCGGCACCAAGTCATTGAGGCTGAGTACGGGGAACTGGCGGCTGGATTCAAGCTGCAGGCGTAGGTACTCCCGATCCACCAGGGTGCTGGAGATCATGAACGATTTGAGGTTTTCCCGGGTTTCGGCGATCAGTTGCTCGTTGCGCGGTAGCGACGGTGCCTCGCCCTGTTCCAGCAGTTGCACATAAAGCGGTACGTTTTCATCGATCAGGCTGGCCTCTGCTGGCGAGCCCTGGGCCGCGGCACTGGCCCAGGCTTGCGGAAGGCTGGCGGCGATGAAGGCCGGCTCCGGATGGGCTTGGGGCTCGGTCAGCAGCAGGTAGAGCTTGAGCGTGTTGTAGGCGTCGATGATTGACGCCACCTGCTGCTCGTCCAGGCGTCCGAGCATTTCTTCGGAGAGCGACAGCCCGCCGGTCGTGGCCGACAAATCGGCCGCATCGCTTGCGGTGGCCAGGTTGACCTTGGCGGCGTAGGCGCCGACGCGGGTCTTGCTCAATGCCGCCTGGGCCTTGGCTGCTACAGCCGGTGCCAGGGGTTTGCCGCCGCGCTTGGTCGGGGGCGCAGCGGGAGTGAAGTCCAGGTCTTGGTTGATGCTGCTGGCAAAGGTGTTGAATGCGCGCATCTGCATCTGCAGATTGCGAGCAATTGGCTCCAAGGCCTGGCTGCGCAGTTGCGTCAGGTAAGCGGAGCGAGCCACCTGGTGGATCGCCTCGCCATGGTACAAGCCTGCGCTCAGTTGCAGCGGCACACCTTGCAGGCGATGGGCCTCAACGACAGCCATCTGTTCGCGCAGCAGTTGCAGGCCCTTGCCGGCGGCCAGTACCTGCTCGCGATCCTCTGCCTGCTCGATTTGCGCCAGTTGCCCGCGCAAGCTGTCCAGCCATTGGCGATTGTTGGCGAATGACAGAGCTTGCCAGCCAACGAACAGCACACCGGCGGCTGCCGCAAGGCCCAATATCAACGGGCTGAAAGCACCCTGGCCACCCTGGCGCGATTGGAACAGGGTCAGGTCGCGGTCAGGGAAGATCACTTTGCGGAACGTATCGGTGATGAAGTAGCTGCGGTTGCCGGCCACCTTGCCCGTACTGGCGGTGCCTTCATCGTAGGCGGCCTTGAGGGCGAATTCATCAGCGATGGCGTCTTCGTACACCTGCCCCAGTTGCTGATCGGTCTGCAGCGCGCTGGTGAAGTAAACACCGCGCAGCAGCAGCGCAGCGCCTTGGTGGGTACGTGTGAAATGTTCGAGGAACTGTTCGAGCACCCCGCTCAGGGCAGCGAAGTACTGCGGGAAGTTCAGCAGCGTGCTGTCGGCCTCGGCACCCAGCGCGATCATCTGCGCGTCGACGTGCTGGCGGACGTGGGCATGAAGGTTTTTCAGCCGGGCTTGCAACACGGCATGCAGGCCGTTGTTGCGTATCTCTGACAGGCCGAAGGTCATGCCAAGTGGCTGCTGGCGTTGCTGTAGGTCCAGGCCGTCGAAAGCCTGATTGAAGCCAGGCAGCTGGTCGGTCTTGCTCAGCATCAGGTAGACCGGTGGGTTGGCGTCAAGGCACTGCGCGTATTCTTGCACCCGCGCCACCAGTTGTTCGGCCAGGGCGTGACGCTCCTCGCTGTTGGCAGCCAGCAGCTCAGGCAGGCTGACCACCAACACCAGGCCATTGATCGCCGATTTGCCACGTTGCTTGCGCAGCATGCGCAGGAACGCGGAGAACTCGCTGGCCGATTGGTCGTCACGCAGGTAACGCCCGGCGGTATCGATCATCACCGCATCAGGGCTGAAGTACCAATCGCAGTGTTGAGTGCCGCTTTCACTGTCGTTAGCGGTAGCGATACTGGCCGACAGCCCGGAATGGGTGAGCAGCGAGGTCTTGCCGGCCGCCGACATGCCGATCACCAGGTACCACGGCAGGTCGGACAACGCTGCTTTGCCGCCGCCACCGGCAGAGCGGTCGGTACGCAGCATGGCGATGGCATGCTTGAGGCGCTCGCGCAGCACCTGCTGATCTCGGAATTCGCCGGTGGCATTCCACGAGCGGTCGACCTCGATCTGCAGCAGGTTCTCCAGGTTGTGCTCGGCACGAATCCGCTGGTACTGGCGCAACACCACCACCAGCAGGAAGCAGGCACTGATGATCGCCAGTGCTTCAGGCACGTGGTGACGCAAGACCGGTACCAGTGGCGCTATCAGCCAGCAGATCAACAGGCTCGCCAACCACAGCAGTGGCAGGAGAATCCAGAAACTCTTCAATAGACGCAGTAATGTTTTCATGTCTTCCTGACTCGGCTACCTGAAAGGGGCTCAGGCACTGAACAGCTGGCGGATTTGTTCGGAAAGGGCGGCAACGTCCTTGTCCAGTAACCAGTCGAGGGTCAGGTACAGCGCAACGCATACCAGCGCAATCAGCGCGATGTACACCCACAACGGCACTTCATGGCGCAGCATCTGCGACACCTGGTCAGGCAAAGCCCAATCTGGTGACAGGGCTTTGGGCGCCTTGCGATAGCGTGCGATGTCCTGGCCGAGGGTGTTGGCCAGATAGCGCAGTTGATCTTTCTGGCCAATGCTGAACTTGCCCTCGAAGCCCAACGCCAGGCACAGGTGGTATACCTCCAGCACATCGATGTTCTGCTTGACGTCGCCGCGCAGTGCCTCGATCTTCTCGAAAAAGCCTTCACCGGCCAGGTGCACGCCGAAGTAGCGGAACTGCAGAGGTTGCAGTTCGAAGTGCCGGCGCAGTTCGTTGTCACCGGAGCGCAAAACACTTTCGTCCAGGAAGGCGCACAGTGCGTATTGGGTATCCTTCACTTGCTCGGCGCTGTAGTTGGCGGCGCGAGCATCACGCTCAAGGTTGGCAAAGAAACGCTCGACGCTGCCTTCGAAGGCTTGCACCGAAGTCACCTGGCGGCCACGGCGCACGATCAGCGCCATGCTGATGAAGTCCTGGACCAGGTCCTTGAGCGTAGGTTTGTCGTTGGCGGCCGCGACGGCGCCCTGTTGCAGTACGGCTTCGGTCATTTGAGCACCGCCATCAATTCAAGCTTGAGGTTGGTAAACGCGCTGGGCGCGTAGAAGCAGATGCTCTGGGCATTCATCATTCGCTCATACACCGGGCCATGTGGCTCGATGGCGAAATACTGGTTGTCCAGGCGCACCGGGATCGCATTGGGCAGGCGCGCAGCGTGGTTGAGGGTGACGCCGGGCATCGCGCTATTGACCACGACTTCGATGTCTTCCGGTGAGCCGACTTTGAACGCACGCGGTACCAACTCCAGCAGGCTGGCACCTGGCATATCGGCGTGCACGGCGATGTAGAAGTCGGCTTCGACCAGCCGTGGGTCGCGCAGCTGGCCCTGCCAGTGGGACGGTTTGGTTTGAGTGAGGTCGATGACGATGCACTGGTTGGGCACCACATTGTCGAGCATCACCCGGATCATCTCGTCCAGCTTGACCAGCGAGGCAGCTGGGTCGTGGTGGTCGTACTCGGGCAGGTCGCTTAGCTGGGTATCGAGGGTGAACGTCAACAGCCCGCCGGCGAGGTCGGCGAGGAACAGATACAGACGCTCCGGATGCAGACGCGGGTGGGTCAGCAGGTGTGCAAGTTGCGGATGCGCACGGTTGACCGTGTTCAATAGCCAGAACAAGGTGACGTCGCTGGAGCCGAACTCGGCAATTTGGTCGGCCCGCTCACGCCGGCGCCCCGACAGAGCCTTGCTCTTGGCCTGCAGCGCACCCAGTAGGCGTTTGCCGATGCCGGCCAATGTCTCATGGCTGCCCAAGTGCAAGGTGGGGTGGACGAAATGGGGGTCGAGGTTGAAGCCGCCCATGCTGTTGCGCGTGAGTTTCGCCAGCGGGCAATGGCTGTAGCCGTCAAGGCTGTCACCGTCGACCAGCAGCACGACATTCAGGCGCAAGCTGGTGATTTCGTTCTCAAGGTCGCCCTCGTTGAGGTCGGGCAGGGTGTCGAACTGTTTGCGAAAGCGCCTGGCGACCTTGTCCGCCTGGCCGTCCTCGACATAATTCAAACCGAACGGCTCGGGCAGCTTCAAGGCAGCGTAAACCTTCAACTCGTTGGCTTTGAGCAGGTCTTTGAGGTCCCGCGCGGCCGGCAGGGGATCGTGCTGCGGCGCGTCGTACAGGCTGCCGTCGGGGAATACCAGCTTCAGGCGCTTGAGTTGCAGCGAACCGTTGGCCAGGGCATCTTCGTCTACCTGCAATACCTGCACACCAAAGTGGAATGGGGTGCTGCGCAGGGTCGCCTCCGCGAGCTGGTGCTGGTGAAACTCATCCTGGTACTGGAAGTGCTGGGGCAGCAGGAACATGCCTTCCGACCACATCACCCGGCTCTGCTTGCTCATTTAACGCTATCCACTAAAGAGTTGAGGGTTTTGTCCGCTGTGTTCTGGGCCGATTGGCCGGCCATGTCACGTGCCTTGTCGAGCGCTGCGTCCTGCACCTGGTCGGCAAAGGAGGGTTCGGCTTGGCCTGCCTTCTGCGCAGCCAATTGGTCAGCGGTCGGTGGCTTGTTGAGCACGTCAACGCCGCGGGTGGCGTGAATTTCGGTTTTGTCCACCAGCACCCGCAAGCCATCGGACGAGAACCAGATACCGTCCTTGCGCAGCGAGTCGGCGTCGAAGGCAACCTTCCAGCGGGCGTTCTGGTCATCGCGGAAAAACGCCGCCACGCCCACATAGCGCGCATTCTTGGCCAGCGGCCACTGGTCGATCTGGCCGATGCCGGGCAGCAGAATGATTTCCCGCGCCTCCACCAGGGTATTGCCCAAGGCCTTATCCGGGGCGTCCCACAGGGTGTCGGCATCGCTTGCAGCGAAGCGCTCCAGGTCGGTCAGCTGATACACGCGCATCACCACCGACAGCGGTTTGCCATCGCTATCAGGGTTGAGTTGGTTGCCGCCATCGGAGGTGAGGATGACTTTCTCGCTGTCGGCCAGCATGTCGGCCGCCCAGCTGTCATCCATGCGCTTGCCGATACGGTCGGTAACCCCGCAGCCAACCAGCGCCAATAACAGAGCAGCGGTGGTCAGGTGCTTGAGGGCGGTGTGCTTGTGTTGCATGACGGCTAAACCTCCTTGTACGGCTCAGGCCAGGCGATAGGCGAAATCGCCATCGCTGCCCAGCTCGATCGTCAAACGCTCGATCGGCGCGTCCTGGGCCATGCGCTCGAGTACACGCTGCGCGAGTTCAGGCATCAGGGTCTGGGACAGAATGTTGTCGATGTTGCGAGCACCGCTGTCCACCTCTGTGCAGCGGGCGGCGATGGCCTTGATCAGCGGCTGGTCATAGCTCAATTGGGCGTTATGGTTGCGGGCCAGGCGCTTGGCGATACGCTCAAGCTTCAGAGCCACGATGCGTTCCAGTATCTGGTCCTGCACTGGGTAGAACGGCACGATGCTCAGGCGGCCGAGGAAGGCTGGCTTGAACACCTGGTTGAGCTCGTCGCGCAAGCCTTCGACGATGGCGGCCGGCGTTGGCAGCTCGGTGGCGTTCAGGCACGTCTGCATGATGTGCTCGGTACCGGTGTTGGACGTCAGGATGATCACCGTGTTGCGGAAGTTGATCTCGCGGCCTTCACCATCGTCCAGCACACCTTTGTCAAATACCTGGAAGAACAGTTCGAGCACATCCGGGTGGGCTTTTTCCACTTCGTCCAGCAGCACCACACTGTAGGGTTTGCGGCGCACCGCTTCGGTCAGCACACCGCCTTCCCCGTAACCGACGTAGCCGGGCGGCGAGCCTTTGAGGCTCGATACGGTGTGCGCCTCCTGGTACTCGGACATATTGATGGTGATCAGGTTGCGCTCACCGCCATACAAGGTGTCGGCCAAGGCCAGGGCAGTTTCGGTCTTGCCGACGCCGCTGGGGCCCAGCAACAGAAAAACCCCGATTGGCTTGTTCGGGTCTTCCATGCGCGCTCGGGAAATCTTGATGCGTTTGCCGATTTCCTGCAGGGCGTGGTCCTGGCCCAGCACCCGCTCGCCAAGCAGGGCTGGCAGGCGTTGCACGGTGTCGATCTCGTCACGCAGCATTTTGCCCAGCGGAATGCCGGTCCAGCCGCTGATTACTTGGGCAATGGCGCCGCTGTCGACCAGCGCGTGGACCAGCGGCTGGTCTGCTTGCACGCGCGCTAGTTCCGCGCGCAGGGTGTTGAGCTGCGTGGCATCTGCGTCATTGGCGGCATCCAGCGCCTTGAGCTGCTCGACCAACGCCAGTTCCTGCTGCCATTGCTCGTTCAGCTGCTGTTCCTGCAGCTGTTCAGCCTGCAGGGCCGCTTGGAGTTCGCCAAGGCGGCGGGCGTGGTCGTGACCTTTGTCGGCCTCATGGCCGAGCACGGCGATTTCGGCCTGCAGGTTGTCGATCTGCCGGCGGCAGTCCTCCAGTGCTCCGGGCTGCGAAGACTGCGCCAGGGCGATGCGTGCACAGGCCGTGTCGAGCACGCTGACGGCTTTGTCGGGCAGCTGGCGGCCGGTGATGTAACGGTTGGACAAGCGCACGGCCTGAACCAGCGCCTCGTCCATCACCGCCACCTTGTGGTGCTCGCGCATTTTGCCGAGCAGGCCACGCAGCATGTGGATGGCTTTGTCCTCGTCAGGCTCTTCGACCTTGACCACCTGGAAGCGGCGGGCGAGGGCGGCGTCCTTCTCGAAGTACTTCTTGTATTCAGCCCAGGTGGTGGCGGCAATGGTGCGCAGCTCGCCGCGGGCCAAGGCCGGCTTGAGCAGGTTGGCTGCATCGTTCTGCCCGGCCTGGCCGCCGGACCCGATCAGGGTGTGCGCCTCATCGATGAACAGGATTATAGGGTGCAGGCTGCGCTTGACCTCTTCGATCACGGCCTTCAAGCGGTTCTCGAACTCGCCCTTGACCCCGGCACCGGCCTGTAGCAGGCCAAGGTCGAGCGTGTGCAGGGCCACATCCTTGAGTACGCCTGGCACATCGCCTTGAGCGATGCGCAGCGCCAGGCCTTCGACCACTGCGGTCTTACCCACCCCGGCTTCGCCGGTCAGGATAGGGTTGTTCTGCCGGCGGCGGGTGAGGATGTCGACCATCTGCCGGACTTCGAATTCACGGCCCAGCACCGGGTCGATACGGCCTTCTCGGGCACTTTGGGTCAGGTTGACAGTGTACTGGTCAAGCGCTGGGGTTTTACCGCCAGGCTTGGCACTGCTGGCGGGCGTTGCTGCAGGGTTCGCCAGGGCGCTGGCCTGCTTCGACTCGGCACTGCCTTCGACCAATGCGGCCAGGTTCACACGCAGGTCATCGGCGTTGATTTTTTCAAGCTCTGGGGCCGAGGCAATCACCACCCGGCGCAGTTCGGCATCGTCGAGCAGGGCCTGGAGCAGGTGGCCGCTGCGGACCTGTGCTACGCCGTATTCGATCGATGCCAGCAGCCAGGCTTGTTCGATCATGCGGGTGATGTGCGGCGACAGCGCCGGGGTGCGGTTATTGCCCTTCTTGAAGGTGCCCAAGGCGGTTACCAGCTGCGCCTGCAGGCGCTCTGCGACGACGTCGTAGTGACGCAGGATCGGCGCCAGGTCGCTGTCGCTGTTGTCGAGCAGTTGCAGCAGCAGGTGCTCGACCTCCACATCATAGTGGTGCTCGGACAGGCACAGGGTCGCCGCGCTTTCGGTGGCCGTGCGGCTGGTTTCGTTAAGCTTGGCGAACAGAGACTTCAGGTTCACAAGGCGACCCCATCGTAAGGAATGTGGAAAACGGCGCACCGCGAAGGTTGCGCATCACGCTCAGGGCGTTTGAGCCAGCCCAGCCAGCCCAATGCAACATTGCCGCTGCGCCCCAGCTGGGCGCGGGGCACAGCCTCGCGCTTGAGGCGCGGGGCGATTTCGAAGTCCAGCTCGGCGCCTATATAGAAGCGCACCAGCTCGAGCAGTTTGCGGTAGCACTCGGTGCCCGGCTGGAACCGCTGGTAGTCGGCAAGGTTCAACGGGCCTAGCTCGATGCGGATGCAAGACTGGTAGTCCCAAACGCGGTTACCCGCGACCGCGCTTTGCCCCAGTTGCGCGTTCTTGCGCCCCAACTGGGTGCGTTGCTCTGGCTCTAGCCTCAGCCAGCGGCCAGCGAACTGCTTTACCTTGATTGGCAGCGCGAAATAAAAGCCGAGCATTACCTCAAGGTTGAGGGCGTTACGCGGCTTCTGGCTGAGCAGGCCGGCAAAGTAGTTGAACAGCTCGCGTGGCAGCGCCGAGGGTTGCTCTTCGAATTTGAGCTTCTGCGCCCGCGGGCCGAGCCCTACCAGGTTGAGCAGATAGCCATCGAACCCGGAGGTGCCGTTGCGCTCGTGCTCGATGTGAAATTTGTACTTTTGCCAGGCCTCGTAGAACAGCGTGGTCATGCGGTGCGAAAAAATATCCAGAAACGCATGGGCAGCGTCGTCGCGATACTGCACGTGGCGCTCGAGCAAAAGCTCGGTATACGGGCGCGGCAGTACCCCCGATGGCCCCACCAGGCCCATGAACGTGACTTGCACTTCGGACAGCGGCAGGCCCGCCGTGGACACCTTGCCCTCGCGCTCGAAGTGCAGGTCGCTGACCTCGCTAGCGGGGAAGGCCAGGGACAGCTGGGTGCGAAAACGCAGCGGGTCTTCGTGCGGTCGGGTCGCCAAGTCCATGCGCCCGGTACGGCTGTAGTGCAGGCGGAGCAAGCGCACCAATTGGAAAAATTCGAATCGATGCGGTTCGGCTCGTGCCTGATCGATCAGACCAGGGGCTGATCGCCAGTGCGTGCTGGCCATTGGACGATTCTCTTCTCTCGTTGTTGGGAGCGCAGGCTCAGTTGGGTGAAGCTGTTCATCGAGCAGTACTGGCCGAAGAAGTGGTCCAGCACCATGCCAAACAGAAACACGCCACTGCCGATGAACTGGCTTTCGTCAAGGGTGAGGGTGATGCCAACGCCCCTCACGAAGTTCGGCCGCGGGTGGCCAATACGCGCTACGGCCGGTTCGCTGCTGATGGCTTTGATGCCGTTGATCTGTTTGCGAATGGCCGAGACATTGCGGTAGTTGTACAGCGACAGCAGCTCGAGCAGCACTTCGCGGCCCTGGCTGACCAACGACAGGTGGTTCAGCGACAGGTGCGCGATCAGCCGCCAGATCAGCCCCTTGCCCAGGGGCACACGCACTGTGGCAGTAGGTTTGCGCAGGCAGCGGATGTCCTTGATCACCGAGTTGGCCGGAATGTTGAATTCGCCGCGCTCGCCACCGAAGGGCAGCATCAAGGGCACATCACGGTTGCTGCAGGTCAGGCCGATGCTCAGGGTATCGCTGCTGGCGTCGATCAGTTCCAGGTCGCGGTCAACCACACGGATGCTCATGGCGGTGGCATCGCCCTGGTTGCGCCGGCGCGCAATCCAGAAGCTGGTGTGCGGGCTTTGCTCGCCGCGCGGCTCGAAGAACGGTTGGCAAGTCGCCACCTGGTCGATGCCGCCGAGCTTGCGAACACGGCGCACCCGGTCGATCGATACCACTTCGGCGGCATTGTGCAACCGCGTATCCGGGATGACCGGATACTCATGCTGGGTGTGGGTCAGCTTGATCGGCTCCGCCTGTTGGCGGAACAGATTGATGATGGGGGTGCAGTTGAGCTTGAAGTTGTTGCGCCCAACGTTTTGGCTCAGCCGCACCAGGCGGTCGCTGAGGTCGTAATCGCTGAAGTAGAAATTGACCTCGACCTGCTCGATCGCTTTGCCTGCAAGGATGCGGGCCAAACCACTGAGGTCGAAGAACATGAATTTGTCGGGGAAAGTGAAATACTCGTGCAGCAGGCGGTAACCCAGGAACGAGCGCTCGGAGTAATCCACCAGCCCTTCATCGCGCGCATAGCCCACTGCCTTGAGTGCTGCGGCCGGCAGGGCAACCTCGCGGGTGCGCCCCTCGTCCTGGAAGCTCAGGGTGGCTTTGGCCAAGTTGTTGAACAGCAGCTCATACAGCTGCAGCATCAGGGTCGCCTCACCGTCCAGGAAGAACCGCAAGCGGTCGACTTCCATCTGGCCAAACAACGCCTCGCCCGTTGCTTGCAGGCCGATGCGCAGGCGCGCCACCAGGTCGGCGCTGTGGCCGTTGAACGCTGAACGTTCCATTTCCACGAAGGACGCCTGATGGACGCTGATCGGCCACAGCTCCACCGGGTAACAGGTGCGGAACTTACACACCACACCTTCCACGGCGTTGGCCTGCATTTCAGTATGGCGAGGCACCAAGTAGGCCTCGGTCACTTTCTCGTGCTTACCCAGGCTCAACTCGGCAATCGACATCGAGGGTGTTGGGCGTAGGTAATGCGGGTACAGCACCTCAAGGAAGGATTCGACGATTTCCGGAAACTCGTCATCGAGCTTCTTGTGGACGCGCGCAGAAAGAAACGAGAACGCCTCGATCAGGCGCTCGGTGTGCGGGTCTTCGCAGTTGTCGCCTTCGATCAGCAACCGCGAAGCAATTTTCGGGTACTGCGCGGCAAACTCCTGGCCGAGGAAGCGCAGGTGCGACAGTTCCTTTTCGTAGTAGGGCAGCAGTTCGTCGAGCATCAGTTAAGGTTCTGCACTTTGTATTCCTGGGTGTTGACCTGCAGCACGGCGTCAAACGACACCTGGCGGCTGATGTCCTGCAGACGCAGCACGGCGTCGACACGGAAGGTCAACATACGGTGGCCATTTTCCTGGGCCAGCAATTGCACCCGCACTCGGCGAAAGCGCCGGTCGCCGGTGCTGATCGCCCTCTCCAGCTGTTGCTGGATGAGCCGGCGATCGTGAGGGTCGAGCACACTGCGGCTGATGAAGTCGGGCATGCCGTATTCAAGGATGGAACCACCGAGCTGCTTGAAGCGGTCGAGCTCCTGCGCGACCAGGGACTGGCGGGTATTTACCAGCACTTCAAGGTCGCGCACGATGCTGGCCTTGTACTCGGCCAGCGAACAGGTGCGCTGGGTGGCGGCTTCGGCCGACTGATGCGGACGATCGTCCAGCAGCCGGTCGAGCAGCGAGGGCAGCAGGCGGGCCTGATTACTCATGTGTCATCCCTGTACACAGTGGCCGATCAGCCGCGAGCGCCTTGCGGCAGCTCTGCCACCAGGCGCAGCGAGGCGGTCAGTTCGTCAAGCTGATAGTGCGGGCGCAGGTAGGTCACGGCTTTGTAAACCCCAGGTTTACCGGGCACCTCGAACACCTCGGCGCGGGCTTCGCGCAGCGGGAACTTGGCCTTGGCTTCTTGGCTTGCGGTGTCGTCGAGCAGCACATAGCTGGCCAACCACTGGTTGAGGAAACGCTCGACATCCATGCGCGAGGCGAAGCTACCAATCTTGTCGCGCATGATGGCCTTCATGTAATGAGCGATGCGCGAGGTGGCGAAGATGTACTGCAGCTGTGCCGACAAGCGTGCGTTGGCGTTGGCGATGTCGGTGTTGTACTGCTTTTGCTTCTGCGCCGACTGGGTGCCGAAGAAGGCGGCATAGTCGGTGCCCTTGCAGTGCACCAGCGGGATGAAGCCAAGGTCGGACAGCTCTTTTTCGCGGCGATCGGTAATCGCGATTTCGGTGGGGCACTTGAGGGCGATTTCGCCATCGTCGGTCTTGAAGGTGTGGGTGGGCAGGCCTTCGACCAGGCCGCCACCTTCCACGCCGCGAATCGCCACGCACCAGCCGTAGCGGGAGAAGGCATCGGTAACGCGGGTGCCGAGCGCGTAAGCAGCGTTCATCCACAGGTATTTGTTGTGGTCGCGGCCATCGACGCTTTCGACGAAATTGAATTCTTCGACCGGCGAGGTATCCGGGCCGTATGGCAGGCGGCCGAGGACGTGCGGCAGGGTGAGGCCGACGTAGCGCGAGTCTTCCGAGGCGCGGAACGACTTCCACTTGGCGTATTCGACGGTGTCGAAGATTTTTGCCAAGTCACGCGGGCCGGACATCTCGGTGAACGAGTCCCAGCCGAACAACTCGGGGGAAGCTGCCGAAATGAACGGCGCGTGGGCTGCAGCTGCCACGTGCGAGATCTCTTCGAGCAGGTACATGTCTTCTGGGCTGCGCTTGAACTCGTAGTCGCCGATCAACATGCCGAACGGGGCGCCGCCGAAGGTGCCGTACTCTTCTTCGTAGACCTTCTTGAACAACGCGCTCTGGTCGAATTCGCTGGCCGCTTTGAGGTCGCGCACCAAGTCTTTCTTCGACGCGTTGAGCAGGTGAATTTTCAGCGTGGTGCTGGTTTCGGTCTGATCGACCTGGTACTTCAAGCCACGCCAAGAGGCTTCCAGTTGCTGGAATTCACGGGCGTGCATGATTTCGTTCATCTGCTCGGAGAGCATCGAATCGATTTCAGCGATGCGCGCATCGAGTACCGCGATCAGGTCCTTGCTCGGGGTCATTTCGCCCTCGAGCACTTGGTTCACCAACTCGCCGATCAGGTCGCGGGTGCGATTACGCTCGGTGTCGGAGCGGGCCACGCGGCTTTGCGAAATGATGCTGTCGAGCAGCGAAGGCTGTGGTGCGAAGTTTTCCACTTCGACCAGGTCGCCGGCCTGTTGCGGTGCGGTTTGCTTATCGGTCATGTTCAGGCTCCTGCTCAGGCGCGATCGTCGCTGGACGGGTCTTTCACTTCGGCCTCACGGCCGAACTCCTTGCCCAACGTCTTGAGCTTCTCGGTGTTCTGCAGCACGTCCATCAGCAGCTCTTCGAGCTTGTCGTTGCCGCCCATCTTGTTGCGCAGGTCAGCCAGCTTGTTGCGCACTTCCAGCAGCTTGCGCAGCGGCTCGACCTGCTTGACCACGTTCTGTGGCTCGAAATCTTCCAGGCTGTTGAAGTTCAGCTCCACACCCAACTGCGTGCCATTCTTGGCCAAGGTGTTGTCGACGCGATACGTCAGGCGTGGCTTGATGCCCTTGAGCACGCCATTGAAGTTGTCGCGGTCGATGAAGACGAACTTGCGGTCCTTGAGCTTGGGCAGCGGCTCCAGCGGGTTGCCCGAGAAGTCGCCCAGCACGCCAACGACGAAGGGCAGCTCCTTTTTCTCGATGGCATCACCGATGTCCACGTCGTAAGTGATATGGACCCGAGGCGCGCGAACGCGGTCGAGTTTGTGCTGAGTGCTTTCCTTCTTCGCCATCGTGTTCTCCAGTGCGAGCAATTCGCTGCGAATCATTGCGCGGCCCGTGACCGGGCGCGGCGCGTTACAGTCCTTCGATCGTCAGCAGCAGGCGCTGACGGATTTCATCGTTCATTTCCAGGATATTGTCGCGGCCCACCAGTTCTTCGAAGCTGGTGTTGCCGGCTATCTGCGTGCTGCTACGGATGACCGAATCGTCGGGAAGTTCCGAACGTACCGGTGAGCTGATGACGCAGAACGGCAAGTCGCCAAAGCCCTTGAGGCGCTCGAAACTAAGGCCGTAGCGCAGGCCTTCGAATAGCCGGCCGAGGCCTGGCGACTTGCTCAGGCAGTAGAACAAAACCAGGTAGTGCACCACGAAGCGGTACAGCTCGGCGCTGCTGCGGTTGGGGTCTTTGATGACGTTGCGAAACTGCGCCAGGTCGAAGGCGTGAAAGCCCACCACCCAACGGGTGGGGCTGGTGATGCGAATGACCTGGCCGCTTTGCTCGAGCACCTTGTCGTATTCGAGCGGGAACAGTTCGGGGGTGGTGCTGATCAGGTTCAGTGGCACTTCCAGCTCACTGACCAGCTGGAACGGGGCGGCCGAGCCGATGCGCTCGTAGAGCTCGATCAACGACTGGAAGTGGCCCTGGGTTTCACGCCCGCTGCTGCGCTGGGCGCCTTGCAGGTATTCGCCGAACAGGGTCTGCGGACGGATCAGCGGCGCCACGGTTGCGAGGTAATCCGCCGCCTGCGCTTTCAACGCATCGGAGATCGCTCGCGTCTGGCTACGCAGCTTGATCAGTGCTTCGACATCGAGAGTCTGTGTCATCGGTGCATTGTCCATGAACCTGCTTGATCGTCCTGAAAAAACCAATGGCGTGGACCTGAAGTCGCGCCTTCAAACTGCGGCAAAATCGAATGCTGGCACATGAATATCGTGTTGCCAGTAATGCCGAGTAGGGCACCTCACTGGGCAAGAAGTTCCGGTGCCGGGTGCGATTCTTTCCCTGTTCTGTGAACTTGCGCAATGATGGCCTGATGCTGGCTATGGAAGCTTTTCGCCACAGATACCGGGACTTAGCCCTTTAAAGAAAGGGGCCATAAGCAGGATGAACACGCATAACGTAACCAGGAAAAATTTTTTGCAAGTAGTGAACTGCATCTCATTTTTGCGCGCCAAGACCACTTCGATGGAGCGGCTAAGAGGGCTGCCGAAATGATGGCCATGCGACGGAATGTGGCGCTCCTCCAGCGCTTGCATGGCGGTGAGAGCGTGCTATTGGCAACTTGCAAAACACGTTGGCCAAGCCCGTTGAGGTGATAACCGATGGGCCACCCTCCAGCACGCTAAGCCTGGATTCTATCGGCGGATTTTCGCCGCTAACCGGAGGCCGCAGGGCGCGTGCTGAAAGAGGGACCGAGTCAGCTGGGCTTCATCGCGTCAGGGTCTTGAGCTTTTAGGCTGTCGATATGAGGCGCAGCTTGAGCGCTCATTGCTTGAAGGTTTCGCGCATTGATCAACAGCCTTACGGGATGAAACGCGAACTCGGGGATGCCAGTGATGAACAGCGCTCATCGGTCGGCAGCAAAGAAGCTTAGCGGTTCAATGGCACGCTCGAAGGCTCATCTCCGCGTTCAGTTAGGCTTCACGTTCGCAATACCTTCAAGTACGACGAGTTTGCCCGCCTGCTCGAAGAAACCGACCCGCTGGGCCGCAAGATCCAGTATGAATATCACCACCTGCCCACGCCGGTGACTTAGGGCGCCTACCTAGACGGCTGCACCTGGCGAGCGATTAATGCCGTAGCAAATGCAAAACCTGACGCGAGTTCGTTGGGAGCATCGGATAAAGTGATTAAGATCCAGAATTTACCCTTCAAAAGGGCGGCTTCTACAATGAGGAGCGACTTGCTAAAGTTGGCGTTGAGGATTCTGGTGACTTATAGGAGGCAACGATGGATTGGAAAGAGTTTGAAGTTGAGATTTTGAATTCTGTTAAGCGGGCAATTCAGGATTTGCTTGAGGAGCAGCCAAGCGAGCATTTTTATGCATTTGCTCTCTATACCGATAGTAGCGCTATGACTGTTGCTTTGGCGGCCAACTCTATTGAGGCGCTGGAGCTGAAACTACAGGAAGAGGACGAGGAGGAGCGCGATGAATGCCGCCCTTACTATCAATGGGCCACCTCTGAGTGGAAGTATGAAGGGTGGCGTAGTGATTTTTTTAGAAAAGCATCAGCGGAGCTGAGAGAGTCTGTTTTTCGAAATGATATTGAGGCATTCAGAAAAAATCTTTATTCGGCCATGACCAGCGTGCTCGGAGAGCTCCGGCGCTCTGATTTTTTCCATGGGTTCGTACTGAAAAATCCGACGCTCTTCGTCTCCGTCACAGATGACGATACGGCTGAGCTTGTGGAAAACCATTCGGCAAGATTGTTGAATGCGTCTAACGACTATGTCGACTTTATTAAAAGATATGAAGGGTGATGACGCACAGTCTTTGTCCCTTGGCTTGTTAAATGTGTAAAAGCATTTAGACTGCAAGCATACATGGTGGTTCTCTCTTATCCAGTGTTGCCATAACTGGCTATATTAACATTGCGAGATGGCTGCAAGCTAAGTCACCAGTAGTACTACGGCAGTGGGCATCTGCAACAGCTGAGTCTGAGGGTCAAGTGATCACCGACACGAAGCACGATGATCTGCACCGCGAGGTCTACCCTACCCAAGGCAAGCTCAGCAGTTGCTTTGGCTACGACCCCAGGGCGCGCAAGGGGCAGTTAAGGCGTTTAAATACTATTTTGAAAATGACGCTTTCTTAGAATTCTAGCTTGCAAAGCGTACTAAGATTTTTCAGGTTCTGTACGGAAATAGATGTCGGAAGCACCGTATGGAGAAAGCCAGTGAGATCATTGATGCGTAGCTTTTCGCGAGCTTCTCGAAGCGTAACACCATACAACGGCTCTCTTTCAGGGGCCAAACATGCGCTCAATGATATTACGCTGTCGGTATTATAGCCGGTCAAACAGTCAAGCTGCCGATCTTCGACGACACCGAAAGCCTGGCCGAGCTCTTGAATGAGGTTGACGACGAAGAAGTCGTTGCGCCAACCAAACTTCGCGGCAAGCGCAAGCTGCTGCCAGATGATTTGCCGCGTATCGAAGTTTTCCACGAACTGCCCCCTGCATGAACTGACTTGCGCATTTGGCTGCTGTGAACATGCCATCGGTGAAGAAGTCAGCGAACAGCTTGAAATCGTCCTGATGCAAATTCGCGTCATCCAACATGTTCGCCAAGTGTACGGCTGTCGGGACTGTGAGTCAGCGCAACACCCCGCCATGGTCTCTGCCGGCGAACAAGACCCTGAGTGGGGTCCTGACGCGCTCCACCAAAGGCAAATGCTCAAACGCCAACTTCTTCCGCTTCGAGGATAAAGCGGGCGCTGAGCAGATTATCATGCACGCCGAGCGCAACCTGGATACTGAGGTTGAAGCAGATGACAGTCTCATGATGGGCGGGAATCGAACGATCACCGTCGAAGGCAAACATTCCGAAACGATCAAGCTGGAGACCAGCATTGCGGTGGAGGAGGGTTCGTATTTTGTAACGGTGGATCAAGGGGCAGTGAAAATTAAGTCTGCAACGTCCATCACGTTGGAGGTCGGAAGCAGCAAGCTGGAAATGAAATCAGATGGCATGATAACCCTGTCGGGCATCTCCGTGGACGTTGCAGGCAGCAAAATAACTAATTTGAACAAGTCTTGATCAGCGACAAGGAAAAGTCCCATGCGTAACATCTACGACCGATTATCTGAACGGCGTGAACGTGAAGAGCACCTCGAACGTGAGCGTTTGGAAGAGGAGGCCCGTGATGCAGAACCCCCTCTGCCAGAGCGCTTTCTTACAAATGAATTGAGTTTCGTTCGTTCAGAAAGTTTAAAAGACAAAACATTTCACATCTTTACTATGACTGACGTCGGGCCGAGCCCATTCTCGTTCGTCGGCGGGCGGTCGCCAGTGGAGACGGATACGGACTTGGAGACGCATTAACACTATCCAAGATGAACCTTATGCAGGGAAAATCCTCACACATGACATGGATGTTGTCCATAGAAATGATCCGCTAATCAAAATTGAGCACAAC